>JACXTP010000006.1 GCA_016919625.1 Methanomassiliicoccaceae archaeon | reverse complement strand
GGGGCTTGCGCCCCTTAAGGGATTTAACCGCACTGGACCTGGCCGTACTTCTTGACCGTGTCCACGCAGGCCTTGATGTTCTCCAGCTTGGTCGTGACCGAAGGTGGGACCTCGCAGCCGGAGGAGATGACGTACCGGGAGTGCAGACCCTTCTGGCACAGCGCGGTCTTGACCTCGGCGATCAGCTTCATGGTGGTGGCCTCCATCTTCTCGACGGTGCCGCGCACGAAGAGCTGGGGGTCGATCTCCCCGGCCAACAGGCAGTTGTCCGCGTAGCCCTTGCCGATGGCCTCCTTGGGGCTCGGGCTGCCGGGGATCAGCGGGTAGTAGGCCATGGAGTAGATGGCTGGCTTGAAGGCCTTGATCTGGGTGTCCAGGTGGGGCAGGTCGGCGCAGTTGTGGATGCAGTTCGCCATGCCGTTGTCCGCCACCAGCTTGTTCAGCTTGTAGGCGTACTTGGCGTTGCCCTCGAACTCCTCGTACTCCTTGTCCCCTAGACAGGAGTAGTTGGCCCAGAGGTAGTCCCACACGAAGCCGGCGGGCTTGCCGTTGAGGCCGGCGAAGGCCTTGACCATCTCCTCATCGTAATCGGTGATGGTGTCCAAGGCGTGGTGCACGGCGCTCTTGTTGTGCACCATGTCCATGAAGACGCGCTCGGCGCCGGCGGACTGGGTGAGCACCAGCAGGGGGCCCTCCAGGAACGCGGCGGTGATGACCTCCTTGCCCAAGGCCTCGACGAACATGCCGGTGCCCTCGACCAGGACGTGGCTGCGGCCCTTCTTGATGTCAGGGATCTTCAGCTTCTCGTAGTCCTCGGGGTTGTTGATGACGGTCTGGTCCACGAAGGGGGTGTTCTGCTCGTCCATGCGGACGTGCGCGCCCAGGTCGCCGGCCATGACGGACAGGTCCATCAGGCCGATGGCCCAGTCATGGTCGAAGTACTTCTGCCCGGCGATGAAGCCTTGGGCGAACTTCTTCGGGTCCGAGGCCCACTCGCGATAGGTCATCTTGCCGTCGCCCACGCAACGCCTGGCCACTCCCATGGCCAACGGGTAGGTCGAAAGCCTGTCGACCGGCTTGTCGGTCAGCGCGGCCACGCATCTCTCGATATGGTTCATTGTGTCTGCCATTGTCCTCACCTTGTATTGCGGATGAATATGCTCCTTAGGCTCTAAGCGACGGATCAAAAATATATAATTGGCCGTCAGGATTGTGTAGCAGCTACAACATTATAACTCGCCCAGAGGGACATGTATGGCCGTCAGAAAGACCAGTGATGGATCGAGGTCGAATGAAGAACTGCTCAGAGCGATCGAGGACCTCGGGAGGAAGATGGACCAGCTCCTTACCTCAAGAAATATGTCGCCCAGAGGCTCGGACGTCGATCCTTCCATGGTGACGGGCAGGCTTGCCGCGGAGATCGACCAGGAACTGGACCGATGCATGGTGAGGAACTGCGAGGGCTATGTTAAAAGCAGGGGGTTCTTCACGGACTTCCTCGATAGGAGCGCAGCTATGGCAGGGGAGGAGAAGATGGAGGAAAGCCACATAGCTGAGATGAGGAGGGAGCTGGACAAGGCGCGGGCCAATTCCCCCTACAAGAAGTGCTCCATATGCTTTGACGGAGTCGGGACGCTTTTCGAACGCCACATCCGCCTGGCCCGGACTCAGAACTCAAATATCTCGGAGGCGAACCTCCGGGCTCTCATCGATAAGATGGACGAGGAATCGGTGGTCCGAAATGTCGTTGACCCTTTGTCGAACCCCCAGCGTCTGGAGCTTATGAAACTGCTCAATTCCCAGCCAATGACCTATTCGATGTTGTCGCAGAGGACCGGACTGAAGGGTGGGAACCTGCTGTTCCATATCCAAAAATTACTGGCTGCTGGGTTCATTGCGCAGAACCAGGACCGGGGGGATTACAACTTGACCGAGAAGGGTAGCAAGGTGCTCCGTTACCTCACCATGATGACCTTGGAGCTAGGCAGCGTCAAGTGGGCCTGATCCATCGGAGGTCAATCGCCATCCATATGGCAGACGATCTGCGCAAAGCGTCCAGCGGTGCTCCTCCATTCCATGAGCTTGGCGTGCATCCGTTCCCCCTTGCGATAGTGCTCCTTATGGGCTTGGATGAGATCGATGAGGCGGTCGTAGAAATTGACCAGGTCGTATATGCGCGCATAGGTGTCGTCGAAAGTACTGATGCAACGCTCATGGAGGCACCTCTCCAGCTCCTCCAGCTCCGGCACCATCCTCTCGAACCCCAATCCGCTCCTGGCCACGTTCCCTATCTCATATCCGATGTCGAAGAAAGTCCTGCCCCTGATCGCATCGAAAAGCTCATCGAGATCGCCCCTCACCTTGCGGCAGAGGCTGATGGCCTCGTCGAAATCGATTTCCAATGTCTACACCTGTGTTAACATTGTAGCTTATGGGATTAAATGTTTTGAGGGAGCTATTGCAACGCCAGATGCCGAAACCTAATAAAAGATGACGCGTGTCGGTAGTTCCCTCCATCGCCCGCATGGACGAATGGGTGCCATTGGATGCTATGGCGTTTACCCAATAGCGACCGTTCTAAGCATCGTCCATTGTCATAATATCAGAGGGTGGTCGACCCTGATTCAGCAGATCGCTCATCACTTTCATCGGTCGGTCGATGTGGTGATAGAAGGATTTGTATCCAGAGCAAAGGAAGTTAAGTCCCGTCTCCCCGTGTGGAGAGCGGATGAAACGGTCCTTGGGACAACCACCATGACAAGCAAACCGTACATCACATTCCAGGCAATAGCGTGGAAGTGCCGCTTTGTTAGCTCCGAACCTTGATTGTCTCTCACTGCCCACCAATTCGACCATCGGCGTTTCCAGGATATTTCCCAGGATATGGTCCTCATCGACGAAGTGGTCGCAGGAATATAGGTCTCCATTGTGCTCCAGGGCGAGTGCTGTGCCACAAGTTATGGCGTTGGTGCAAACGCTAGGAGGCTCACCATGCCAATTCGCCAAGGCCACATCGAAGGACTGTACGAAGATGTGGCCGACATCCCTCTTCACCCATTCGTCGAACACCCCAATCATGAACCGACCATATTTGCCTGGGCTGACCGACTCCCTCGTGACCCTATGACCAGATCCAGCACCCTTATCCTTAGCCTTTTCGACGATGGGGATGAACTGGATGTATTGTAACCCGGCCTCGTCCCGAAAGAATCGGTAGACGTCTCGTGGTCTGTCCGAGTTGATGGCATTGATCGTGACAAGGGCGTTATGTTCCACCTTGAACCTTTGCAACAATCGAAGCCCGTTCATCACCTTGTCGAATGTCGGCCTTCCACCTTTGTCCATACGATACTGGTCGTGCATGTCCTTTGGACCGTCGATGGATATCCCCACCAGAAAACCATGCTCGTGGAAGAATGAGCACCAATCATCATCAAGAAGGGTCCCATTGGTCTGGATGGTGTTCAGGACCCTCTGGCCCGGTCTAAGATATTTCTTCTCGATCTCGATCGCCTTTTTAAAGAAATCAAGCCCCATCAAGGTCGGTTCTCCTCCTTGCCAGGCAATGGTCACCTCGGGGGACCGATGGCCTTGGATGACCTGTCGAACGTAGCTTTCCAGAACCTCATCCGTCATCCGGAACGTTCCCTCTGGATAAAGGTTGGACTTGCCGGTGTAGAAACAATACGTACAGGCCAGGTTGCAGACCGCCCCTCTTGGTTTGGCTAGAATGTGGAACGCGTCGGGGCAATTCGCATCCTGTTCCTTAATGGCCATGATGCCTGTATGCTCCCGGATGATAATCAGGGTTGCTGTCTAGATCGAGAACGGTTTTTGCCTCCTATGAATAACGTGGTAATCATTTTGTTAGGTTGTGTGGCCATAATATCGCCATCAGCGACCGATGGAAGTTGACTTTGATTCGCTTTTATTAAGGGGGAGAGATGTTGAAGAATATCGATTGCGAAAGCAGGAGCGAATTGCCATTGAGTTTGGTCATTCCTTCATTCCCAGGGTAAATATCCATACCATTTAATAATTCGTTCATCCCTTTTTTATCCATCCGACCGATGGGATTCCGATCTCAACGATCGTATGAAAGGACAGGAGGAAACAGAATGGTAGGAACAGTAGGTAAAGTTGCTGCGATAAAGAAACACGGAGAAAAGAAGGAAGAGAAGAAGAAAGGTTAGGGGTCTTTTTCTCAATTTATTTTTCTGGATGATCGCTAACGCCTTGGTCCGTTCACCAAGGCGAGCGGATTTTTTCTTCATCAAAATCGAAGAGTGAGACAGTTAGAAACATCCATTGTGGAAATCATTATCGAACGATTGAAATATAAATTTGACGGCCATAGTCAGACCGATAAAAAACATACAATGAGGAGTAGTCCGTCAAAGGTTTATTAGATATGGACATCCAATGACGGTTCACTTCTGAGAGGATTAGGATTCACATGTCCACTGAAGACAATAAACACCGTACCCATCTCCCGATTCTGAACACTGTGCATCCAAAACTGATCACATACGATGCAAAGGATCCGGACACAAGATTCCCGCCGATCGAACAACTCCGCCCGCCCAGGGGATCGCCCAATGTATTGATCGTTTTGATCGACGATGCGGGGTTCGGGGCACCGAGCGTATTTGGAGGCCCCTGCCACACCCCTAGCGCTGAGAAGCTGGCGGCGGGTGGCCTGAAGTACAACCGGTTCCATACCACTGCCCTTTGCTCCCCAACTCGCC
>JACXTP010000087.1 GCA_016919625.1 Methanomassiliicoccaceae archaeon | reverse complement strand
GAAGACCGAACGTTTCGGCGTTGAGCTGTGCCCGAGGAACTCCGGGAAGCTCGCTGTCGTCCTAGTCCTGGAGGCACGTTCTCAGTTGACCGACGAGGATTGTGGCTATGAGGGCGAGTTCGAGATGAAGGCCATTTGAGGTTGGATCGACCTGGGTCATTGTTTTTTAATCAATGGTCCATGAAGATCTATTAGGACGGGATCCCGAACTTGCAGTTTTTCGATCCCTTAATCTTCATAAAAAGCATTTGTTCAGACATGGTGGGTCGGGGATAGCTTAGATTATTTTTAAAAACGTTGATAATCACATTGCTGGGTGCCGCAGATAGGCTTCGTGACGGCATGGCTCGGGACGGGGCTGGTGCTGCTGTCAGGGCGTTATTACGCCCCGGGACCCGAGATGGAGGAGCCCATAATATCGACCTAGGTCACTCCGGCACGAACTTGTAACCGTAGTGGATGACGCCACCCGCGCCCTCCTCGCCGATCTTGCGCAGCGTGGCCTTGACCCTCATGCCGATCTTGACCTCGGCGTACTCGCAGTCGCTGAGCTGCGCCGTCATCATCACGCCCTCGTCCATCTTGATCATGGCCACGATGTAGGGCTTCTGCAGCTCGAAGGCGGCCGGCGCCTCGTGCACCAGCGTGAAGGAGTACACCTCGCCCTTGCCGCTCAGCCGGAACTTCTCCATCTTGCCCATGGAACGCCGGTGACATATCGGGCAGACATGTCGGGGCGGGAAGGTGACCTTGCCGCAGGAGCCGCAGCGCGTGGCCATCAGATTGTAGCGAGTGGCGTTGTCACGCCAGAAACGGGCGGTGGTCATCAGGCCACCCCTAGGATGTGCACGATGGCGGTGGCACCTGTGCCACCCACGTTCTGGGCCAGGGCGTATTTGGCGTTCGGGACCTGGCGCTTACCCGCTTGGTTGCGCAGCTGGGTCACCAGCTCAACGATCTGCGCCACCCCGGTGGCACCGATGGGGTCCCCTCGGGCCTTCAGACCACCAGATGTGTTCACGGCGATCTGACCTCCCAATTTGGTCAACCCGTCCTCCACCGCCTTGCCGCCCTTACCCTTTTCAAAGAAACCCAGGTCCTCGATGGCCAGGATCTCGCTGATGGTGAAGTTGTCGTGAACCTCGGCCAGCTGGATGTCCTGCGGGCCGATGTTGGCCTGCTTGTAGGCATTGCGTGCCGCGAACCGGGTGGCCTCGAAGGTGCATATGTCAGCCCGGGAGTGCAATGCCAAAGTGTCCGAGGCCTGAGCCGACGCCAGTATCTTGATCGGCGCCTCGGCGTAACGCCGGGCCTTGTCCAGGGAGCACAGGACGACCGCCGCCGCCCCATCGGAGTTGGGGGCGCAGTCGAACAGGCCGAGCGGGTCGGCGACCGGTGGCGAGCGCAGCACCGTCTTCAGGTCTATCTCCCGCTGGAACTGGGCGTTGGGGTTGAACGAGCCGTGCAGGTGGTTCTTCACCGCCACCTGGGCGATCTGCTCCCTGGTGGTGCCATACTGGAACATGTGCCGACGCGCGATCATGGCGTGCAATGACGGGGAGGTGGCACCGAACACGCTCTCCCACTGCTGGTCCGCTGCCGAGCTCTGGATGGCGTTAGACTCCATGTCCCCGACGTCGGTCATCTTCTCCGCCCCGCCCACCACCACCATGTCGTGCATGCCCGAGGCGATGGCCAGATAGGCCTGTCTGATGGCCAGGCCACCGGATGCGCCGGCCGCCTCCACTCTGGTCGCGGGTATGTGGTCCCGGGCCAGGCCGGAATAGTCGGCGATCAGAGCGGCCACGTGCTCTTGCTCGATGTAGCGTCCAGCGGACATGTTGCCCACGTACATGGCGTCCACCTCCTCGCTGGAGACCTTGGCGTCGGCGAGGGCGGCCAGTCCGGCCATGATGCCCATCTCCCGGAAGGAGGAGTCCCACAGCTCACCGAACTTGGTTATGCCGATGCCGATGACGGCGACCTCCCTCATGATCCCCCCTCCTTCATCATGATCTTGCGCCGATACTTGGCATAGGTGGCATAGTCGATCATCTTCTTCCGCTCGATGAGCTGCTGGATGGTGGGAGCTGCGTCCAACTTGAAATGGGATATGTTCTCCGTCACAGTGATGTCGAAACCGTCACAGCCCGCCCCGGAGCCGTAGGCCACGGCGAAGATGCGGTCGTTCGGCTTGGCCACGTCCAGGATGGCGGCCAGGCCCAAGGGCACCGCGCCGCTGTAGGTGTTGCCGATATGCGGGGTGATGAGGCCGACCTCGATCTGCTTGTCGGTGAAACCCAGCATCTTGGCCACCCGAGTGGGGAACTTACCGTTGGGCTGGTGGAAGACGGCGTACTGGTAGTCCTCCGGTTTGGTGCCCATGCGCTCCATCATGCCCTTGGCGCAGGCGCTGACGTGCTTGAAGTAGGCCGGCTCCCCGGTGAACCTGCCGCCATGGGACGGGTAAGGTTGGCCTTCCCGGCGCCAGAAGTCGGGCGTGTCGGTGGTGTATGAGTATGTACCATTGATCGTGGCGATGAGGTCCTGGCTGCCGATGAGGTACGCCGCGCCTCCGGCGGAGGCGGAGTACTCCAGCGGGTCGCCCGGGGCGCCTTGGGAGGTGTCCGCACCGATGGCCACACCGTACTTGACCATTCCCGAGCCTACCAGGCCCATGCACATCTGGATGCCGGCGGTCCCGGCCTTGCAGGCGAACTCCAGGTCCGCGACGGTGAGATGGGGTGAGGCCTCGATGGCCTCCGCCACGATGGTGCCGCTCGGCTTCACGGCGTAGGGATGGGACTCGGAACCGACGTAGAGAGCCCCGATCTCCTTAGGGCTGGTCGAGGTGCGCCGCATCATGTTGCGGGCCGCCTCCACCGAGATGGTGATGACGTCCTCGTCCGGCCCAGGCACGGACTTGCTGAATATCATGAGTCCTTTGCTCATGGCCTCGCCGTCGCTGCCCCACACCCTCCCTATCTCCGGGGGGACGATGCGGAAGCGCGGAATGTACGCTCCATAGCTGACTATGCCAACGTTCATGCTATCACTCCAATCCCTCCAGACGCTCCACCAAGGTGGGCACCTGTAGGTTCGTGCGGACCAAGGGGAGGTTCTCCAGGGTGGCGAGCCGGATGGCCAGCTCGTCCACGTGCTCCGGCCTCTGGTAAACGACCAGGGCGGGCTTCAACGGATGGGCCCTTATGGCTATCATGGGGCTGCGCCCGAACTTCACACCGGTGAATATGAGCGCGCGCTCACTGCTCCACCCATATATCTTGAGGTAGTCCATCGAGCCAAGGGCCATTATGGCCTTCATCGAATCGATGACCGTGAAACCGTGTATGTCGCGGTCAAGACTGATGCCTTTGGTCAGCGGCTCGCCCTCGATGACTTTGATGAGGTCCTGCGCGTTCATGCTGGACTTGAACTCCCGGATGGAGAGGATGCAATCGATCTTCTCTCCAAGGTCGTACTTTTTAAGTACCTTCCCGCCCCGCTCTTCGTCGATCTCGATAAGTCCGTCCACGATGCGGCGTATGATGACGATGCCGGGCGATTTCCTCCGCCCCGACTCATAATCGCTTATGACAGAGGGCGAGACCTTCAAATGTCTGGCCAGGTCCTGCTGGGAGACACCGAACTCCTCGCGCCATTTGCGGATGGTCTTACCCGCATCGGCGGAGAGAACGATCTCACCAGCGATCTTCTCGCGCAGCTGTTCGCGCATGTCTGGCGGAAGAAAATGACTCTATAAATAATTGTCGAAGATTCAAATCGACATATCCCGTTCAATTATCTTGATGGAGGAGGTAATTTCGGAGACCTCCCCCTGCAAATCATGTCAAGTAGAAAAGCATAGCTTGTTCCTAGAGGGAACTGAGATTGTACCGCACGATCAAAGTTAAGCTCGACCTCAGACCTGAGGAGAAGGCTTCTCTAATGAAGACCATGGAGGATTATGCCAACGTCTTCAATTATGTTTGCGAATGGGCCTTCGAAAATCGCTCCTACAACAAGATGGTTGTCCATCATAACACGTACTATAAATGTCGCTCGCTGATGCCTCACCTTCCAGCCACGCTCGTTGAATCAGCGAAGGATGTTGCTTGCGAAGCGATGAAACGCCTGGACCTTAAGATTAAACCAAGGAGGAAAAAGAAGGCGGCCATCCGCTATTCAGTTCGTGGAGCGAAGGCATATCTTTACAGTGGATACCTTTCGATCACATCGAACGATGGTAGAATCCATGCTCCATTCCATCTGCCCAAGAATTTCAATAAATATCGAAATAGTGAAGTTCGGGGTGGGGTCCTTTGGTACAATAAAACCAAGGTTTGTTTCTTTTTCGGAATAATGGTCCATTTGCCCAAGCCAGAGATGGTGATGGAAGGCGATGTTTTAGGTGTGGACAGAGGTTTGAAGTATGCTGCGGTGACATCGAAGAACCAATTCTACCTATCAAACCATATCAGGAATATCAAGGGCAAGTATGCGCATCTGAGGGCGCAACTGCAGGCCAAAGGCACTCGTTCCGCTAAAAGGAAGCTCAGAAGGATATCGGGACGAGAGAGACGGTTCATTGCCTGCCAAAACCATTCGATTGCGAAACAAATAGTGAACTCTTGCCAGCGTGCGATAGCAATAGAAGATCTGAGTGGCATAAATACCAATCGTTCGGTGAACGAATGGTTTGAAAGACGATTGCATAATTGGAGCTTTTTTCAACTTGAGTTCTTTATCAGATACAAGGCCGAAGACCAAGGAAAGCATGTGATTGGGGTTAATCCTGAATTTACATCCCAAAAATGCTCTAAGTGCGGCTATATAAATTCAAAGAACCGAGTGAAAGGAAATTTCCATTGTAAAAAATGTTCGTGTG
>JACXTP010000086.1 GCA_016919625.1 Methanomassiliicoccaceae archaeon | reverse complement strand
GATTCCAATTTGGTGATGTTCACCCCATGGTCGGAGAAGGCACCGATGCATTTATGCAACGCCCCGGGCACGTTCTTGGTGGTGAAGGCAAGTGAGGTCTTGTCCCCGGTCACATTGTGCAGCGGGTTCTTATCCAGCACGAAGAAGCGGGTATAGTTCTGGGCCGTGTTCTGGATGTCCTCCTTGAGCACCTTCATCTCATAGAACTCGGCGGCCCGACGCGAGGCGATGGCCGCCTCATCCCTCAGGCCTCTCTCCTTGATCATGCGCACGCTTCCCGCGGTGTCGAAGGCGGGTATCTTCTCCCATTTGGGGTGCTTGGAGAGGTAGTTGCGGCACTGGCCGAGCGCCTGTGGGTGGCTGTAGACCTTTTGCACGTCGGCCAGCTCTGCCTCCGGATGACCTATGAGGCAATGGCGCACCCAGACCAGCACCTCCCCCACCACGCTCAGGTCCGATTCCAGGAGCAGGTCGTTGGCCACAGTGACGCTACCCTCGATGGAGTTCTCCACCGGTAGCACGCCCATGGAGGCCAGCCCCCGGTCCACTGAGTGGAAAAGGTCGCGGAACTCGGCGCAGGGCACGGTCTCCACATCTGGTCCGAAATATTGCAGGATGGCGTCCTCGCTATATGCGCCATGTACTCCTTGGAACGCCACCTTGGTCCTCATGCTCAGCACCCGAAGAACTCCTGATGGACCGCCCTCGTCACCCTTTCCAGGTCCTTCTTGTCCACAGTGAAGTGATACGCCACCAACGATGCGCCGGCGGATATCAGGCCGATGCTGGCTCCCTCTTTGGCCACAGCGTTGAAGACGCGGGAGGCGATGCCCTTGCTGAACCCCAACCCCTCGCCCACGATGCAGACCAAGGCCAGGTCCTCGTGGGTCTCTATCTTGGAGATGAAGCCCTCCTTGATGTCGTCCAGCTCCTTCTTGGCCAAGGCCAGGTCCTTCTTGTTGACCAGCATGGCGATGCAGGTCTGTGACGTGACCGCCGAATAGATGTTGACGTCCGCGTCGCTCAGACGTTGCGATATCACCGCCATGACCCCAGTGCGATATCCTGCGTCCTCGCCGAAGACCTTGACTATGGCCAGGTCCCTCATGCAGGAGATGCTCTTGATGCAGCCTTTGGCGTCGTCCCCCTTCTGCTGTATGGTGGTGCCCTCGGCCTCTGGATTGAAGACGTTCTTGACCTTGATGATGATGTTCTTGGCCTTGGCTGGCTCCACGGTCATGGGATGGAGGACCTTGGCCCCGAAATAGGCAAGCTCGGCCGCCTCCTCATAGGACAGGGTCTTGATGGGCACGGCACTGGGAACGATCTTGGGGTCCACGGTCATGAACCCGTCCACATCCTTCCAGATCTCCAAGACCTTGGCGTCCAGCGCGTTGGCGATGGCCGCGGCCGAGTAATCTGAGCCGTTGCGGCCGAAGACAGTGACCGAACCGTCCGGACCCACGCCGAAGAACCCGGTGACGATGGGCATCTCCCGCTTGTAGAACATCTCCTGCACTTTGGGGACGATGCTCCACCGGGTGGCGTCCAGATCGGCGACCGCGGACCCAAAGGTGCCGTCGGTGATGATCCCCAGCTCATCGGCGTCCACTGGCACCGCCTTGACCCCCAGGTCGTTGAGCATGGCCGCGACCACGATGACGCTGAGCCTCTCCCCGTAGCATTGCACGAAGTCCTTGGTGCGGGGCGTGACCTCCTCCAGGTACATCACGCCATAAAGGGTGCGCTCCAGCTTCACCAGCTTGCGCTCCACCCTCTCGATCCCCTGCTGACGGATGCCCTCGTCCTTTACCGCGTCCTGAAGTAATCGAACGTGCAGGTCCCGGACCCCTTTGATGAAGTCCTTAACCTCGTTCTCCTTCCGCTGCGATGAAACGAACTGGATGAGCGACTCGGTGACGCCGCTGACCGCGCTGACCACCACTACCTTTCGCTCCTGGTCGGCCGCGATGATGCGACCGACGTCAAGCATGGAATCGCCCGTCTTGAGCGAACTTCCCCCGAACTTCAGCACTCTCATTCAGGATCTCCTCTTCTTGATTATTTCATAGGGATTGACAAGGACCGCCCTTTCCGCCTCAGCCTTGCTCAGGCCCGCGGCGGTGGCGATGGACAGCGCCGTTCCGCTGTCGATCAGGTCCGATGGGGCGTGCGCGTCGGAATTGACCACCATCTTGGCCCCCACCTTTCTGGCCAGGGCTGCGACGTGGCCGTTGGTCTTGCAATGCGATGCCCGGGAAGTGATCTCCAGATAGACATCGTTGCGCTTGGCCATCTCCACCTCCTCCTCGGTGATGAAGCCCGGATGGGCGAGGATGTCGACCTCAGGGTTGAGGACTGCGGCTCGGTTCGTCCCTTTCTCCACCGGCTCGCTTATGGTCTCCCCGTGGATGACCACTATCTCCGCCCCCAGTTTCCTGGCCCGTGAGACCACCATGTCCATCTTGGACGCTGGGACGTGGGTGATCTCCACCCCCACCAGCACCTGCAGTCCCCAGGCATCGGCCAGTTCCGCGTCCAGACGAGACTCGTTGATGACCCTCTCCAGCGTGGAGAGGGCCACGTGGTCAGTGAAGGCCAGCGCCTTATGCCCTAGTACGAACGCTCGGCGGGCCAGCTCCATGGGGAGCAGCTCGCCGTCGCTCAACAACGTGTGAGTGTGCAGATCGACCCTCATTTTCTCCTCTCCGCCAATTTCCTATAAACGTCCTCCATGGGAAGCTCTGCCGCCTCCAGCACCACCATCAGGTGGTAGATGAGGTCGGCCACCTCCCAGGTCATGGCCTGCATGTCCTTGCCCTTCGCCGCCAAGACGGTCTCCGCCGCTTCTTCCACCAGCTTCTTCAACCTCTTGTCCTCGTCGGTCAGGAGCTTGTTGGTGTACGACCCCTCCTTGGGATTGGCCTTGCGGTCATGGATGATGCGCTGCAGCTCATTGACGATGGCCATGGTGCCAGAGGTGTCGCCGTAGACCACCTCCTCGAAGCAGGACATGCGATCGAGGTGGCAGGCCACCCCCTCCTGCTTAACCCTGAGGAGCAGGGTGTCCCGGTCGCAGTCCAACTGCATGGAGACCACGTGCTGGAAGTGCCCGGAGGTCTCGCCCTTCAGCCAGAGCTTGCCCCGGGAGCGGGACCAATAGTGGGCCTTGCCAGTCTCCACCGTCAGGTGGTAGGCCTCCTCGTTCATGTAGGCCATCATGAGGACCTCGTTGGTGGCGGCGTCCTGCACGATGGCCGGGATCAGGCCCTCCACGTTGAATCTCATCTCAGGGTTCATCTGACCGGCACCCCCCTCTGGCGCAGGTAGTCCTTCGCTTCCTGCACAGTGTGCTGCCCGTAATGGAATATCGAAGCGGCCAGGGCCGCCTCCGCCTTGGTCCGGGAAAGCACCTCATAGATGTGCTCCAGGTTACCGCAGCCCCCGGAGGCTATCACCGGGATGGTGACCGCATCGGCCACCGATGATGTAAGTTCGATGTCATATCCGTCCTTGGTGCCATCGGCGTCCATGCTGGTGAGCAGGATCTCCCCTGCCCCCAGTTCCTGTGCCCTGGTCGCCCATTTCACCGCGTCCAGATCGGTCGCTTTCCGACCGCCGTGCGTGTACACCCGCCAGGAGTCGCCGTCCCTTTTGGCGTCGATGGCCACGACCACGCACTGGCTGCCGAAATCCTCAGCGCACTCGGAGATGATGTGCGGCTGCTGTACCGCCACGGTGTTCAACGAGACCTTGTCCGCCCCGGCATTGAGGGCGTTGCGCATCTCCTCCCGGGTGCGGATCCCCCCTCCGACGGTCAATGGCACGAACAACCTCTCCGCGGTCCTTTCTACCACATGCAACATGGTCTTGCGGGATTCTGCACTGGCAGTGATATCAAGAAAGACGATCTCGTCCGCCCCTTGCCGCTCGTACTCGCTGGCCAGGGCGGGAGGGTCGCCTACGTCCTGTAGGTTGAGGAACTTGACCCCCTTGACAACCTTCCCCTCCTTGACATCCAAGCAGGGGATGATGCGCTTGGCGAGCACCTACATCCTCCTCGTCATGGGCTTGTCCTTGGTGCTGAGCAGGTCCTGGCGCGGCTGGGTGGCCTTGCGCAAGGCCGAGCCCAACGCCTTGAAGCTGGCCTCCACCACATGGTGGTCGTCGAAACCTCGCTTGACGATGATGTGCAAGGTGATGCCAGATGACATGGCGAAGGAGCGCATGAAGTGATGATAGAGCACATTGGGGCAATCGATATCGGCGTAGGGCCGGTCGATGATGTCCAACGTAACCTCCACTAAGGCATCGTCCATTGGCACCAAGCTAGAGGCGATGCGCTCGGTGGGGATGTCGGCCAATGCCTGCTTCAAAGCCGAACCTAGTACGATGGCCACGTCCTCCACCAGATGGTGGTCGTTGTCCCCGACCGCCTCCACCGTCATGTCAAAGCCCGAATAGCGGCTGAGCGTCTCCAGCATGTGAGCCAGGAACTGGTCGTCGCATCGGACGCGCGCCTTCCCATTGCCTTCCAGCAACAGGTCGATGGTCACATCTGTCTCTTTGGTCTTGCGATTGACTTTAGCACGGCGCTCGGTCATCTCTTGCCACCCCACAGTTGATTAGCATTCAGTTTTCCAGTATATAGGGCTAGCCCGACCACCGCCTCCGGCACACCACAGGCCTCCAGCTCGGCGATGTCGTTCATGTCGGTCACGCCCCCGGAGGCTATGACCGGGTGCGGACAGGCAGAGACGAAACGGCGGACCGCCGTCACATCGATGCCCTTGCATTGCCCTTCCACGTCGACATTGGTGAACAGCACCCCGGCCAGGGGCAGGGGCTTTATGATCGAGAACATCTGCGGCAGGGTGAGGGGGGCATCCTCCTTCCAACCTCGGACCTGGACGTTGCCTCCCTTCACATCGAGGGCGAGCACCACCCGTCCTGGGTTTTTCAAGGCGAGCTCCTCCAGCCATTTCGGATCCTTGATGGCCTTGGTACCCACGATGACGCGGGCGGCACCGCAGTCCAAGAGATACTGCGCGGTGGCGCTGGTACGGATGCCTCCGCCGACCTGCACCGGCACCCGGGCGGTGCGGACGATTTCTCGGATGGTCTGAACGTTATTGCCCCGCTCCAGCGCAGCGTCCAGGTCGATGACGTGCAGCATCGGCGCACCTTGCTCCTGCCAGCCCTTGGCCGAGAGCAGCGGGTCCGGGAGCTTCACCTGCTCCGTTCCTGGGACTCCGCCCACGAGCTGCACCACCTGGTGGTCGAGGATGTCGATGGCCGGAATGACCTTCATCTCTCCTCCTCCGCAAAGCGCACGAAGTTGCGCAGGAACGTCATGCCCGAAGCAGATGACTTCTCTGGATGGAACTGGGTCCCGTAGGTGTTGCTCTTCTTGAACAGGGTCGGCACCCGGCCGAAATAGTCGGTGGTGCCCACCACGACGTCCTCCCTCGGACTGCCGTGGAATGAATGGGCGAAGTAGAAGTACGGCGATTGCACCCCGCGCATCAGGCGGTCATTGCTCTGCACCGAGTTCCATCCCATGTGCGGGACCCTTTCTGCCTTCAGCCTGACCACACGTCCGGATAGGAAGCCCAGTCCAGGCTCTTTGCCCTCCTCGCTCCCTTCGAACAGGATCTGCATGCCTATGCATATGCCCAGGCAGGGTGTGCCAGAACGCAGCATGTCGACCAACTGCTCTCTCACTGGCTGCAATCGCTCCAAGGTCTTGTCGAAGGCGCCCACGCCAGGCAGTACGATGCACTCGGCCTCAAGCAGCCCCCTCATGTCTGTGACCACCTCGACCTTGGCACCGCAGTTCTCCAAGGCCTTGCGGATGGAGTGCAGGTTACCGACGCCATAATCGGCCATGTGCACCTTCAAAGCCATTCCGCCATCACCTCCGCCATCCGCTCCAGCAAACTGTCGTTCTGCTCCGTTGTCCCGATGGTGGTACGGGCGCAGTCCTCCAGGAGACGCTTTGCCCCGAAGTCCCGGATAAGCACTCCTTTTACCGCCAGTCGGGCGGTGAGCTGGGCCGAGCTCTTCGGGCATCTGAACAATATGAAATTGGCGTCTGAAGGCAGGGGGTCCATGCCCAAGCGGCGCAGCCCCTCCTCCAGGCGCGCCCTCTCCTTCCTAACGATATCCACGCTCCGCCTCACGAAGTCCTGGTCGCGCAACGCCTTGATGGCCACATGCTCGCTCACCTTGTCCAGGGAGTAGGGCACCCGCACCTTTTGCATGGCCAGCGTCATGTCCTTGCAGGCCACCGAATAGCCCACCCTCATGCCTGCCAGGGCGTAGGCCTTGGAGAAGGTCCTGGTGACGATGAGGTTAGGATACTTGTCCACGAGCGATATGAGAGATTCTCCGGCGAACTCGCCGTAGGCCTCGTCCACGACCACGGGACGGTCAGAGCCCTCGATCAACGCCAGCACATCTTCCTGTCGGAAAAGGTTGGAGGTGGGATTGTTGGGGGTGCAGACGATGATGATTTCGCCCTTGGCGCGCAGCATGCCCTCTACGTCCAGTTGGTAACCGGGCAGCAGGTCCACCTCGACCACGCCGCCCCCATTGGCCTTGGAGAACCAGCCGTGCAGGGAGTAGGACGGGTAGGCTATGACCACCTTACCGCCTGGCTCCATGAACGTCTTGCAGATGATGTCAAGTATCTCATCCGAACCGTTGCCGACCACGAACCGGTCCATGTCCAGACCATATAGGCGGCCCAGCTCCTTCCTTAGGCCGTCGCCGTAGGTGTTCGGATACTGGCCGAGGTCCATCTCTAGGCATTCCCGTAGGGCATCCTTCCCGGCCGGGTTCTCGCCCAACGGGTTGGTGTTGGTGTCCATGCGCAGGGCGTTGCCTGGCTTCGGATCGTAATAGAGGGAGAGCCCCTCGATGTAAGGGCGGGCGTAACGCGACATGGGCTCACGGCACCATGCGGTCGATCGGCGTGATGAGGATGCCGGTCGCCCCCAGCTTCTTGAGGCGGTTGATGGCGTCGTAGACGCGGTCCT
>JACXTP010000085.1 GCA_016919625.1 Methanomassiliicoccaceae archaeon | reverse complement strand
TTCGAGCAAACCTATTCGTTGATCGAGATGGCCAGACAAAGACACCTGGATGTCAACGATATCGAGATCCTGATGGACCTGTCCAAGATATCGTTCATGGACGGCGAACTGGTCAAGGCAATCGGTGACATCAGTGTCTGCCTAGAGTTCCTGAGAAGGAGATATAAGAACAGCGAGACCCTGAACACGTACCTTGCGGACATGCTGAGGATGGCCCCGGAACTGGAGAAGATCGGTCTGGACGACGCCCATATCGAACAGTCGCTCCTGACGGCGGTCAAAGTCAACCGGTCACGCAAATTCGATGTCGCCCAGGATCTCATCGACCAACGTGTCATGGAAGTGGAGATCAAGGATAGGATGCGGAGCCTTGGCATGTTGATCACTTCGTCAATGAGGCAGAGGCCCATCTTGGAACCGAGGGTATTATTGCCCAAGGACTTGGAGATGGTGGCTCTGACCAGGAAGGCCATAGAATCGATGAGCACTAAATCACTTCAGAACGATATGGATGGGACCGTGGAGGAGATGCACCGCTTCTTATTCAAGGACCTCGATGCATATTTTGACGAGTCCGTGGCCAGTCGCCTGGCACAAGGGGAGGCCTCGGCCAACCTGACCATGTACCTTATCGTTCTAGCACTGTTGAAGATGGCATCCATATTCATCCCATTCTCCGCCGAGAAAATATTCCAGGAGAACATGAAGGGGTTGGAAGGTACGCCGAGCATATTCCTGGTCATTTGGCCCGGTCTGTTCTTGGACATCGCACCTCAGAACGGAACATCTCCGGAAAAATGATTTTTTTTACACATTTTTGTATTACCAGCATATATTTTTATTCGTAATCTTTATATTGACGGTAACCCTTACCTAGGGTTAGGGATGCACTTATGCCAAGCTCATTGGTAAAGAATGCTTTGAACGGTACGAAGTACCAAGGCCAGAACGGACAGAACGGAGCTCAGGGTCAGCCCATGCCTCAGCAACAGATGGCACCCGAGCCGCAACCGATGCCCCAGCCGGCTCCTCAGCCGATGGCGCAGCCAGCCCCCAGTTATGGGGCGCCCCAGGCGCAGATGACCTCCACCTCTGATGAGGAGCTCCTGCGCATCGCTGCCCAATTGGACGTCTGCATCAAGATCATCGGATGCGGTGGCGGCGGCTGCAACACCATCAACCGCTGTGTCGATGCTGGAATCCAGGGCGCTCAGCTCTGCGCGATCAACACCGATGCCAAGCACCTGTTGACGGTACGTGCCCCGAGGAAGATCCTCATCGGCAAGTCCCGTACCCGTGGTCTCGGCGCTGGAGCCAGGCCCGAGGTGGGCGAGGAGTCCGCCCGTGAGAGCGACATGGAGATCCGCGATTTCCTGACCAATGCCAACATCGCTTTCGTCACCGCAGGCATGGGCGGCGGCACCGGAACCGGTTCCGCTCACTATGTGGCCAACATCGCTAAGAACCAGGTACGCGCCCTCACCATCGGAGTGGTCACCTTGCCTTTCAAGGCCGAAGGGACCGTGAGGATGGAGAACGCCCTATCTGGACTGAACAAATTGCGCCAGGTCTGTGACACGACCATCGTTATCCCGAACGACAAGCTTCTCGAGCTCGTCCCCAAGCTGCCCGTTGACGCTGCCTTCAAGGTGGCGGACGAGGTGCTCATGCAGACCATAAAGGGTCTGACCGAGATAATCACCAAGCCCGGCCTGGTCAACCTCGACTACGCCGATATCCAGACCGTCATGAACGAGGGCGGGGTAGCCTTCGTGGGGATCGGCGAGGCAAACTTGGATGCTGACAACCGCGTCAAAGCGGCGGTACACGAGGCTCTAACCTCCCCTATGCTGGGGGAGGTCGACCTGAAGGAGGCCAAGGGAGCTCTCATCCGTGTGGTCGGCGGTCCGGACATGACCGTTGGCGAGGCGCAGATGGCGGCCGAGATAATATCCAACAGCGTCAGCCCAAGGGCAAGGATCATCTGGGGATGCAGCATCGACCCGGAGCTAGAGGGGACCATCAAGATCCTCCTCATCGTCACCGGTGCCCGCTCACAGTACATAATGTCGAGCAGGGGCCCGGACGCCCGCGCGACCACGCAGCCCGGTGCCCAGGCCAAGCCACAGGGGTCATATCAACAGCCCAAGGCCCAACCGCAGTACCAGCAGCCCCGGTCCAACGACGATGATATAGACTTCGTGCGCTGATCCGCGGGGGCTAACGAGCTGCGCCGGCAGCTCCCCTTTTCCGTTCTTTATGTTCGGCAATCGGGACCTAGAAGTCGAAGGTGGTGTCGCCATAACTGACCGCAGGACAGGGATCGATGCATCTGCCACAGTGGATACATCGACCAATTTCAATTTCCACCCTGTCACGGTCGAGCATGAGTGCACCCTCTTTGCATCTGGCGACGCACACCCCGCAACCGACGCATTCCTCGGCCTTAACCACGAGTCTGCGCACAGTGTCAATTTTTTCCCTTATCTTTTCCTGATCTTTCCCTTTGGCGATGATAGCCCCTTCTTGGAATACTGTTATGCCAGGGATCGAGCACCAACCTTCTGATTGATTGAATGTCACTTCATCGGCCATATTGAGAACGTTCGCGACGCGTTTCATATCCAGTTCGCGGTTGAACGCCCCCTCGATGCTGTAACCGGCGATGCATGGCGAAAAACCCTCCTGCATATGCAACTTCAGGCGCTCCTGTCCCCCCTCCACTGGCGCCCCTTTGCGCCTTAACAGGTCGTCCACGTTCACGCCGTTCCGTACCAGCTCCTCCTTTATCGAGGGCGGCAAACGTTTCCATCTCCAGAGTCCGAGGCGGACCCACTCCTTGGGCAGGCGCTTGCTCTCCGAATATTCTTCCAGGTAGAGGTTCCATCGCATCAGCCCTTCGCTCTGTGAGGCAACGTTGACCAGCTCCGCCATGTCCGATGCCGGGCAGAGGAAGCAGCCGATGCGGTCCAGTCCCTTGGTGTACCAGGGGTTGAACGGGGCATCGCGCATGAAGATGTAGATCCACACATGCAAAGCGGTCCAATGCTGGATCGGTGAGGCCCCGATCTGCCCGGGGGTCCAAGGGTTCCGCCATACCCGGGGTTTGTCCGCCCGCTGCTCCGACTCATAACGCCGTTGACCGATGAACGATAGTACGCCTCGGGGGAAATGTCGCATGATCGCCCTGACCGTAGGCCCGAGCTTGTTGGTCTTGCAGCACCAGCGATAGTCACGTCCAGGCGGGCCGAAGTACTCTAGGTTTCCGAAGAAGGCGTTCTCTGGAGCATTTTCCACGATCAGGTCCAGATCGTAATATTTCGCCACTTGGTGGACGTATGTCACCGTTTCAGGGAATTCCAGTCCGGTGTCGATGAAGAAGACTGGAAGATCGAGGCCTGCATCGCGGGTCAACAATAAGCATGCCAAACTGTCCTTACCGCCTGAAAAGGACACCACCGCCGGGATGTCGTTCTCCGAACTGATGTCCTTGATGAACCCCACCGCCTCATCGATGCGGGTTTGCATCGTGGGTGCGTTGGCCTCCAGGACCATGTCCCAATCCTCCGTACCCTGCCTAGAATGGAAGTCCTGCGCCGCCTCGGCCCAGCGGGTCTTTACCGCCACCCCTTTGCCGTTGAGCATCATCTCCGTCGAGCCCATCCTCGCCACCCCAGTGGCCAGTGCCTTTCCGGACCTATCTATCATGATGACCTCGTCGCCCTTCTCAATGCCTTCAAATGCCTGCAGGACGCCTGGAGCCATCAGATTGTGGCTGGTGAGGATCGGCGTCACCGCGCCATCGTCCACCATGACCATGCCCTTCCCGATCTTTCCTTGCAATCGGCGGGCGGCCGGGACCCTCATGATGATCTTTGAGCCAATGCCAAGGTCATAACGCAAAGTGCCGAGAACCTCGCCGTCCAGGACCACCTCCTCCATTCGGTCCACGCCTGGGACCTTGCTCATCAGGACTATCTTGCCATCTGGGATGACCAGTTGACCTGACCCATTTCCGAATTGGGTATCCAGTAGCGACCTTAAGAAATCAACATCATGTTCGAAGGCCGGTCGGGCATCACCTGGAGGGGTCATCTCCACTGGGGTGGTGGAGCATCCGCAACGTCCGCACTTTTCCGCTTCCAACACTGGTACGTTGCACGATGCGCACCAGCGCAGATGCATCTTGCCCAATCGAACGATTCCCACGCGCCAGCGAGTAATTATGCGCCTATTAAACCATTGCCCCTTTCTCTTTCATCAACGAGGCACGCTTTCATTTGTTCGCGATTTTACCTGGAGACATAATATACGTGAAGGACATTGAAGGCCGATTCCTATGAAGGCCACAAAGCGCACCATGGGCATCTCCTACGCCATACGCGACGTGCTTTTGCCAGCCAGAGAGCTGGAGAAGAAGGGCGTGGAGATCATAAAACTGCACATCGGGGACCCGAACAAGTACGACTTCGAAACACCGAAGCACGTTAGGGACGCCCTCTGTGTGGCAGTGGAGAAGTGCGATAATGGCTATGAGGAGTCTGAAGGCAACTTCGAACTGCGCCAGGCCATTGTCGAAAAGGAGCGCAAGAAGAACAAGATCGATGTTGAGGTCGAGGACGTCATTATCACCAACGGCGTCACGGAATCGATACAGTTCCTCACAGCTGCTACCGTCGAGCCTGGTGACGAGGTGCTTGCCCCTGGTCCAAGCTATCCTTCTTACATGGAGTTCACCAAGTTCTTCGGAGGCGTTCCGGTCACCTACCGCACCATAGAGGAGGAGAATTGGCAGCCGGACGTGGACGACCTTCGCAAGAAGATCACCCCGAGGACTAAGTTCATCGTGGTGATCAACCCCAACAACCCGACCGGGGCGTTGTACAGCGACAAGGTCCTGAAGCAGATCGCCGACATCGCCGGGGAGTATAACCTGTTCATCGTCACCGATGAGATCTACGACCTCATGACCTACGACGGCACGCATCATTCCCCAGCCACTCTGGCCAAGGATGTGCCCATGGTCCTTGTCAACGGCTTTTCCAAGGTGGACCTCTTGCCGGGATGGAGGTTGGGCTACTCGGTTTTCCGCGACCCTACCGGAGAGCTTGACGAGATCAAGGACGCCGTGGGTCGGCAGCTCCGCTTGAGATTGAGCGCCAACGCGCCGTGCCAGATGGCGGTCATTGAAGCCCTCAAACATCCCAAGGACCACCTTGGGGAGATGAAGCGTAAACTTCAGGAGCGGGGCGACTTTGCCTATAAGCGATTGAACGAGATCCCTGGTCTAAGCGTGAGGAAGCCTCAGGCCGCCTTCTACATCTTCCCTAAGATCGAGTCGAAGAGATGGAAGACCGACAAGGAGTTCGTGCTTGACGCTTTGCACAACGCCCACGTTCTGGTGGTCCCTGGTTCAGGGTTCGATCCGCTGTATGGAAAGGGCCACTTCCGCGCCGTGTTCCTGCCGAACACGGAGATCCTGGGCAGGGCCTTCGATCAGCTGGAGAGCTTCATGCGCAAGAGCAAATAAACGACTTCATTTTTATTATTATTTTTTATTAATCGTCCATTTTTCCATAAAATAAAATTCAATGCTTGATCCGGTCCTTGTTGGATGGAACCCCTGCCTATACCGCAGACCAAGTCGATCCCTTGGACAGCTGATACTCTCTAAAAAGGAATGGCACGCCCTTGGCAATAAGATCGCTGGAGTCCATCAATTGAAAGTGCAGATGGGGGGCCATCGAGTTACCTGAATGACCAACCTGTCCTAGGACATCCCCGGACACCACATCTTGGCCAGTCGAGAGCCGTATTGAGTCCTTCTTAAGATGGGCGAATAACGCAAACATTTTTTTTCACATTCCATGACGATGTAGTTTCCGAGAAATGGCTGAAGGTACCTGTTCTGAGTCCCGAGCCCCTTCTTTTTCAGATTGTAGGTGAGGCCATTCTTGACCACGATTAGAAGGTCGGTGAAGAAACGAACTTTTTTCCTTTCGTCGCATCCATCAGCGACCTCGATGATGCGACCTTTCAAAGGGGCGTACACCTCATTGCCCCAACAATAGCACACATTCAATGGGACCCCGACCAAATGGTATCGCCATTTACTCCCATTATAGAAATGCATGCCACCTTTGTTCCAATTCACCTACAAAAGATCGATCGCATAACGCTGGCCTAGTTGATATGTTCCATGGCTGGGTACCTTTTTCCCTGGAGTGTTAGGAGCCATCCATTCTCCCTTCAACGGGAAGTCGATTATTATTGGATCATCCTTTTCCAGACCATGCCCATTTCTGGCCATATCCATATCCTGAGATGGGAAGGCGCCCTTGCCTAACATCTCAATTTTGTTACGAAAGACGTTTCATCATCTTGACGCAGCTCTCCACCGCGTCCCGACCCTTCTCGATACGGTCCTCCGCCTGTAGCCGGGTCATGCCCGGACCGGTGATGCCTAGCGATACTGGCTTGCCATATTCGACAGCCAGGTCGGCAATCTTACGAGCTGCGTTCGTTATGACGATGTCATCATGCTCGGTCTCGCCCTCGATGACCACTCCCAATGTGACCACGCCATCGATGTCCTTGTCCTGGACCATGCGCTTGACCGCCAATGGCATATCGTAGACTCCTGGCACATGGAATATCTTGGCCACGTTCACTTCCAAGAACTCAGCATGAGCCTTCGCCCTCTCCAGCATCATCGACGTGATGTCGAAGTTGAACTCGGAGACTACTATCCCGATGTTGTATTTCTTCATGACTTATCTCTCCTTGATAGGACCGACGTCCTCGTACCCTTGCCTCAGGCCCTGCCCCGCGTTCTTGACCAGGACCTCAGGATGGAACAACATGTCATACGCATTCCTGGCATGCTCCCTGGACCTCCGATCCATGAGCCAGGAAAGCTCCTTTGCCGAAGGCGCCTCGTCCTCGTGGACGAAGACCTCGATGATGTGGTGATTGGTCATGAGCTGCGCTCTGATCAAACCAGTGGATGCCTCGTGAGCGCACATCTTGTCCGTCGGTTTGGAACCGGGCATGCCCAGCGCTATGACGATGTCACACTTGTCCTCTTCGATGAGCTTCTTCGCCGCGACCGGGAGGTCCTTGATGCCAGGAACCGTTCGACGCACGATCTTGAATCCAGTGCCGAGACCTTTGAGCTCTTCGATGGCGGCAGAGCCCATATCAATCCTGGCGAAGGTCGTGTCGACCACACCGATGAGCTTCATCTCTTGCCCTCCCTATCCATCTGGTCTTTGTTGACGGTATACCAGTCGATGATGCGTCCGATGATCTTCCTGGTGCCGTTCAGGTCGTCCTCATGTTTCTCAAGGCGGACCACGTCGACCTTCAACCCCCGGCAGTTCAGCTCCTCTTCCAACCGAGTCTCGTTGAAATATTGATCGTAACCCAAGGCTATGATGTCTGGGCAGATCTCCCGCACCACGGCGAACATGTCGTCGTCGCGACCCAGGACCGCCCGGTCCACGGGCTTTAAGGCGCTCACCAGCTCTAATCTCATCCTCTCGGGAGTGATGGGCTCGTGCTTCCTTTTACGGACCGTCGCATCGGTGGCGACCACCACCACAAGCTCGTCTCCCAGCCTCTTCGCTTCCTCTAAATAATGCAGATGGCCGGAGTGCAGTATATCGAACACCCCCGAGGCCATCACCCG
>JACXTP010000084.1 GCA_016919625.1 Methanomassiliicoccaceae archaeon | reverse complement strand
TAATATTTGATCAACACGACGATGACCAGGTTGATGAAGGCCAGGGGCATGAGGCGCCTCCAGCCGATCTTCAGTATCTGGTCGGTCCTGATACGGACCATGGCCGCACGGACCCAGACCATGACGAAGAAGACCAAGAAGGTCTTAATCAGTGTCCAGACCTCCGGTGGCACCGGCTCCGGCCCAGCCCATCCACCAAGGAACAGCACGGTGATGAGCAGGGCAACGATATATGCGCGAACATAGTCGCAGAGCATGATCAAACCCCAGCGGAATCCGCCGTATTCGGTCTGCCAGCCTTCTACCAGCTCGGCCTCGGCCTCAGGCAGGTCGAAGGGGACTCTCTCCACCTCTGCCAGCCCGGCCACGAAGAACGTGATGCATCCCAGGATGAGCGGCGCGATAAGCCAAACATTCTCGATCTGCCAGGTGACGATGTCATTGAAGTTGAGGCTGCCCACCATGATGACGATGGAGACCACTACCAGCAGCAGTGGTACCTCGTATGCGATCAATTGTGCGGCGCCTCGCATACCGCCAATGACGGTATATTTGTTGTTGGAGGACCAGCCACCGATGAGGATGGCGAAGGGTGCGAGGCTGAAGACCGCCAACCCCAGCAATAGTGCAAGCGGGACATTGACCGCGTACCAGAACTCGCTCCAGGGGATCAGACCGAGGAGCATGACGGACGTGGCCAGGATCATGACCACAGCATAAGTGTACAGCTTCTTGTCCGAGTCCCTGGGTATTATGATCTCCTTAAGCAAGGTCTTGATGCCGTCGGCGAAGTTCTGGAACCCACCGAGCCAGCCGACCTGAGTGCCGCGCCTGTCCATCATGCGGCGCAGTACCTTCCTCTCGATCCATATGACCCACAGAGCGGCGAGGAACCCTCCGATGAAGACGGTCACGCAAACCAGGAGAATAGTTACGAACAAAACCGTCTGGTTGTCGGTGAGGAATTCGGTCACCCAATACCACCAGCTGTCCTCGTTGCCGCCGAGGACGATGCCGGCCCAGAACCAGTCACCTATCAGCCACATCAGCCAGGAGACCAGTTGTTGGAACCCCTCGTATAGTGAATCTACTCCTAGGAAGCTCATTTTTTCACCGGTCCGTCTCGCCTAGGCACATGTCGATCGATCCCATGATGGCCGGGACATCTGCCATCTTCTCTCCGATCAGCATCACTGGTGTGGCGGAGACGCTCACGAATATGGGGCTCCGCACCTTCAGACGGTAAGGCTGGTTGGTGCCGTCCCCTATAGCGTACATAAGTCCCTCGCCCCGGGGGTCTTCCACATGGAAGAACGCGGAACCG
The DNA here is from genome assembly GCA_016919625.1 of Methanomassiliicoccaceae archaeon. GTDB lineage: Archaea > Thermoplasmatota > Thermoplasmata > Methanomassiliicoccales > UBA472 > JACXTP01. The sequence continues at coordinate 4,912 of JACXTP010000084.1, read as the reverse complement.
GAAGGGGCATTATTGGGTGCCTTAACACGAACCGGGCCGTCCCTGAGCTTCTTCAGGGCCTGACGGATGATGTCGCAGCTGACCTCCATCTCGCGCATGCGGACCCTATACCTGGCGAACGAGTCGCAGGTGTCCTCCACGCACACCTCGAAGTCGACCTGGTCATAGGTCTCATAGGGGTCATCGCGGCGTATGTCGAAGTCGATCTTGGAACCGCGCATGTTCGGCCCAGTGACGCCGAGGTTCATGGCATCGGCTGGGGTAAGCATGCCAACGTCCTCCATCCTCACGCGGAAGGAGGTGGTTCGGTCGCACAACGCCTCATATTCCTTCATGCGCTCCTCGAAGAGCTTCAGCACCCTCAGGGTGTCGCGCTCGAAGTTGGGCGGAAGGTCATTTCGCACACCACCGATGCGCACATAGTTGTATGTCATGCGCGCCCCGGTGAGGTTGGTCATGAGGTCGAGGAAGAGCTCCCTCTCCCTCATGCAGTAAAGGAAAATGGTATAAGAGCCGAGGTCGGTCCCGACGGCGGCCAGCCACATCAGGTGGGAGGAGATGCGCTGCATCTCCAAGGTTATGACGCGGATCCATTGCGCCCTCTCCGGCACATCCACGTCCATAAGCTCCTCGATGGTGCGAACGTAAAGGTGACTCCAAGTCAGGGAAGAACCGTAGCATAGGCGATCGGCCAGGGGGATGATCTGTTTGAAATCCCTAGCCTCAACCATCTTCTCCCAGCCCCTGTGAAGGTAACCGATGACCGGTGTGGCGTCGGTGATTATCTCACCGTCGATCTTGACGCGCAGGTTCCACAGCCCATGGGTCATGGGGTGCTGCGGCCCCATGTTCACCCACATCTCTGTCATGGCACTCTCCTCCCGACAACGTAGTCCTTCCTCATGGGGAAGAACATGAAATCGTCCGCCAATAGCAGACGCTCCATCTTGGGGTGGTTCAGGAATCGGATGCCGAACATGTCGTAGGTCTCCCTCTCGTGCCAGTTCGCACCACCCCAGAGGGGCGTGATCGATTCCACCTCAGGCTGGTCGTAGGATATGTTCTCCACCACGATCTCCGCCACCACCTTGTTCTGATAGGAAGATATGTGATAGACCGTCTGGAAGGCGGTCTTTGTGTCCACCCCGCAAACGCTGGAGACATGCTCAAACCCGAGCTCGTCCTTCATCTTCGTGCAGAGCGGCAATATTATGTCCTTGCTTATCGTGAGGAAAATCCTGCGCGGGGCGATCTCAATGCTCGTAATGCCCTGCGTGAACTTGCTGTTGATCGCCTCGGCGATCTGCTCCTCGTTCATCCTGGTGCTTGTTTCGGTCATCTTTCTCACCTCAGTCCAGGAAAGTCCCTTTCTGCTCTGCGGTTATCTTTCGGTTAAGCTTCATGAAGCCGTCGATCATCGCCTCTGGTCGAGGCGGGCAACCAGGGATGTAGATGTCGACAGGTATGAATGTGTCCAGGCCTTGGATCACATTGTACGCATCATACCACGGCCCACCACTGATGGCGCACTCGCCCATGGCAACGACCCACTTGGGCTCGGGCATCTGCTCGTAAAGCCGGCGCAGCGACGGTCGTAATTTCTGGGAGATCCATCCATTGACCAGTAGAACATCGGATTGACGCGGGGATGAACGATAGATCATTCCCAATCTCTCAGCGTCCCAGCGACAGGCGGAGGCAGCGGCCATCTCCAGAGCGCAGCACGCGACACCGAAGTGAAGGGGGTAGATGGCATTCCTTTGCCCCCAAGCCCATATTGGAGCGGTGAGGCCGTCGATGGGTTTCTTGAGCATTGGGTTTCGGGCTAATCCCAGGACCATGTCCTTGGCCATCTCCTGGAACTCCTTGGCTGTCATGGCTATGGCATGAGGGGAAAGGCTCAGATCCATAGTATCTTCTCCTTAGCTAGAGCGTAATAGACCCCGACCAGCATGATCGCGGTGAACACGAACGCGATGATGTAGGGTTCGCTCATAATGTCATTTTGATCAAAGTTCTCAAAACCAAGGGCCCAGAGCAATAAAAACACGGTCACAATATCAAACACCACGAAAATGATGGCGTAGACATAGAACTGGACATGGAATTGGACCTGGGCTTGTCCTATCGGCGTTTCTCCGCATTCATAGGTTGTCTCCCTCAGTGTGCTCTGCTTGGTGGGCCTGAAGAACCTAGAAATAAAGAAAGCCAACACTGGGAAGAGAACAGCTACCAGAGCGAAGATAGCTACCGGATAATACTGTTCTACGAGCATTGCAAGGTGAATATTCTACCTATATAAAAATTGAACTAGGATTGATTGGATGATTCAGACGTTAATGATAGTTAATGTCCAGATGGTCCTTCCGATTACCGTTAATGACAATCATAAGGACCGATTTTAAATATGATAAATGGGCGAAAAACCCGAAAGAAAAGACCACCTCTGCCCTATAAATTTATTAAACGAGGGCACGAGTATGACACTTCGAGGAATGTGTGATGATGCGGGACGTGGCGATCTTAGTGGAGGACGACTATGAGGACATGGAGCTGTGGTATCCTTATTATAGGCTCAAAGAGGCGGGATGGAACCCTGTGCTCGTCGGTCCGGGCACCAAAGAGATCTACCGCAGCAAGCATGGCTACGAGGCCAAGGTGGACCAGGACGCCATCTCCGCCGACGCCCGTAACTTCCATGCCCTGATAGTGCCAGGCGGTTTCGCCCCAGACCGGTTGAGGCGGCATCACGCCGTTACCGAGCTGGTGAAGCGGGTGTTCGACTCCGGCAAGGTGGTGGCTGCCATCTGCCATGGTCCGTCGGTGCTCATAACCGCCAACGTGCTGCGCGGTAGAAAGACGACCTGCTTCTTCGCCATCAAGGACGACGTGATCAACGCCGGGGCCAGATATTTCGATGAGGAGGTGGTCGTGGACGGGAACCTCATCACATCGCGCACCCCGGCCGACCTACCCGCGTTCATGAGGGAGTTCCTCATCGCATTGGGTTGATCGAGTGCAAGCCTGATGCCAAGACTATGATCAAAAAAGTAGCATTGCCCGTCAACCGAAGCGCCTCAACGAGCATTATATAGGGTCTTGGCAATAACGCAGATTTGACCTGATAACAGGACAGAGGTGACGCAAATGAAGATCGGTTTCGTGGGAGCGGGCAACATGGCCGAGGCCTTGATGAAGGGGATTATCAGTGCGGGAATGGCATTGGCTGACGACATCACCGCCAGCGATGTCATGCCAGAGCGCCGGGACTTCATAGCCAAGACAATCGGGGTAGGCGTCACCGGGGACAACATCGAAGTGGTCCGGTCCTCGGACATCATCGTGCTGGCCGTCAAACCGAACCATGTCGGTCCGGTGCTGGAGGAGCTAAAACCATACCTGTCCAGCGATCACTTGCTCATATCCATTGCCGCAGGCGTCAAGATCGATGTCATGGAGCGCCATCTGAACTGGGGCGTGCGGGTGGTCCGTGTCATGCCAAACCAGCCTTGCCTGGTCGGTGCTTCGGCCTCGGCGTTCGCCCTGGGCCGGTCGGCACGCAAGGAGGACAAGGAGACCGTACAGCGCGTCCTGGAGTCCGTGGGTGTGGCCTTCGCCCTGGACGAGAAGCTTTTAGACGCCGTGACCGGCTTGAGCGGGTCCGGCCCGGCCTATGTGTACATGTTCATCGAGGCGTTGGCGGACGGCGGCGTGCTGGCCGGCCTTCCCCGTGATGTCGCCACCATACTAGCGGCACAGACCGTGTTCGGCTCAGCCAAGACGGTGCTGGAGACCAGGAAGCACCCGGGCGAGCTGAAGGACATGGTGGCATCCCCTGGAGGGACCACCATCGAAGGGATCCGCACCCTAGAGGAGAGCGGTTTCCGCGGCGCGGTCATGGACGCGATCGAGGCCGGTGCCAAGAAATCGGCCGAGCTGGGCGGCAAGTGATCATTTCTTTCTGGTGGTGCGCAGGGCGCTGCCACACACCGGACAGTCCGGTTGCTGTTCCTTGATGACCTTCCCGCATCCGGTGCACCGGTAGCTCCACACCACCTTTTTCTGTATCGGCTTGAGCCCCACCGCCCGGTATGGCAACCCGATGTGCTTGGCCAGGTTCTGCATCGAGTAATCATCGGTGAGGAGGACCGCCTCCAGATCGATGGCCAGGGCGAGCACCTCCTGGTCGACGGAGGAGAGCCTTGCGGCGTCCCCGGTCTCCTTGGCCGCCCTCGCTACCTTCTCCAATGAACTGGTGGTGGGATCGGAAACCCTGACCTTATGTTCCAGATAAGCGGCGCGACCGTCGTTGTAGCGCTGCAGCTCACGGAGCACTCCCGGCGATGTATAGGCGTCCCAGTCGCCTGACATGTCCTCCATGGCAAAGAATGCGGAGGAGTCGAGCACCACCCTTTCCTTCATTTCCGCCCTCTGCACGGTAGAGCTCGGTTAGGTTAAATACCCGTTACCTCTTCCTCGGGGGCGTGGTCCCGACCGAGATATATGTCGACCCTGAGGTAGTGGAGTATGTAAAGAGCTCCGGACAGGACTATCGCCTGTCCACCTCATGCTCTGGTCCGATCATAATACCGGTCGAGCTGAAACCGGCCAAGACCAGCGACATCAAGGTCAAATGTGGGGAGAACACGCTTTTCATATCGAGGGTGCAAGCTCGCTACATCGACCGGGTCACCATGGACATGATATATGACCCAGAGCGGGGTCTCAACTGCTCCATGTATCCGGACCTCTGAGCTCGACCGTGCTATCGGCGGCGAATCGCACCATCTCTAAAATGTCCACCTTCGCCTCCTCTGCCATCACATTCTCCGGCACGGCATCGGTTATGACCCTCTCGGGAAGGATCAGGCAGGATGGTCCTCCATCGGTTTGGATGGAAATCTCATAGGTG
>JACXTP010000083.1 GCA_016919625.1 Methanomassiliicoccaceae archaeon | reverse complement strand
TTCTAAAGGTCAATCGAAGCCAGTATTCGAAAAACGTGGTTCTCAAAAGAACAAATGACTTATACAGGAATCCATATTTGCCCTCAAACTCGCATTGGAGAATATCCTATGATTGAAGTGGAATTGGATCCAATACTGTATGTGATTCCTATTGCGGGTCTTGTCGGTCTGCTCTTCGTTTGGCTGCTGACGCGCTGGGTGTTCAAGAAGGACACCGGTACACCTGAGATGAGGGTGGTCAGCGACGCCATTAAAGAAGGAGCCATGGCCTACTTGGCTCGACAATATAAGACGATTGCAATCATCAGCGTTGTTCTAGGCGTCCTAATCATGGTCGCCATCGATCCGCTGACCGGTGCTGCGTTCCTGATCGGTGCCTTCTGTTCTGCCCTCTCGGGCTACATAGGGATGATCGTTTCCGTGAACGCCAACATCAGGACCGCCAGTGCCGCACGTCGCACTCTCCCCGAGGCCCTACAGGTCTCCTTTAGAGGTGGTGCGGTCTCAGGTATCGCCGTCGTCACCCTGAGCTTGCTAGGGGTGGCCGGTGTGGTCTTCCTGTTCTGGTTCCTGCAGGGATCCGATTTCAACGCCGATGGCGTGGACATGGGCTTGCAGGACGCCCTCCTCCTTTCAGTCGGTTACGCCTTCGGCGCATCCTTTGCTGCACTGTTCGCCCAACTTGGCGGCGGTATCTATACCAAGGCCGCCGATGTCGGCGCTGACCTGGTCGGTAAGGTCGAGGCTGGTATCCCCGAGGACAGTCCCAAGAACCCCGCGGTCATCGCTGACCTGGTCGGGGACAACGTGGGCGATTGTGCCGGGCGTGGCGCTGACCTGTTCGAATCCACCGCGGCTGAGAACATCGGTGCCATGATACTAGGTTTCGTTATTTACGGACTCACTGGGAATATCGGATTCGTATTCTTCCCCCTGGTCGCTCGTGGCCTAGGAATATTCGCCGGTATAGTCGGCATTTATATGGTCAAGATGAGGAGCGAGGACGAAGAGCCGATGAAGGCATTGAATCGCGGCTATTACATCGCCTGTGTTCTTTCCATAATCTTGTTCGGCATTGCAGCCAGCCAGATGCTTGGAGACAACTGGATTTACTTCCTTGCTTGTGGGATAGTGGGAGTCATACTCAGCATAGTCATTGTGTACATCACCCAATACTATACATCAGGTTCCTACCGTCCAGTGCGTGACATTGCCAAGGCCTCCGAGACCGGAGCGGCGACCAACATCATCAGTGGTTTCGCTATTGGTTTGGAGACCACGTTCATGCCGGTCATCGCCATATCAGTCTCATTGCTAAGTGCTTATTATCTGGGTCAGCTCGCGGCCCCATCCGGAGCATCTACTGGGGAACTGTTCTCATATGGTCTTTACGGCACAGCCGTCGCCACCATGGGCATGCTGGCCACGGCCGCGTTCGTGCTGGCCGAGGATACCTTCGGCCCGATCACCGACAACGCTGGTGGCATAGTCGAGATGTCGCAGCAGCCGGAGGAGATTCGCCACCGGACCGACAAGCTCGACTCTGTTGGCAACACAACCAAGGCCCTGACCAAGGGATATGCCATGGGATCGGCTGCCTTGGCCGCATATCTGCTCTTCGGTGCCTACTTCGATGCGGTTGCATCTATCCGAGGTTTAGAAGGAACGGAGATCTTCACGGTCTACGAAGTGGACCTCGCTCAACCCCAAGTGTTCGTCGGAGCGCTCATCGGAGCAATGCTTGTGTTCCTGTTCGCTTCCTTGGCCATACGGGCGGTCGGTAAGGCCGCTGGAGATATGATCTCAGAGGTACGCCGCCAGTTCAAGGAGAACCCGAACATCCTCAACGGCAACGACAAGCCTGACTATGCCCGTTGCGTGGACATCTCCACCAAAGGTGCATTGAAGGCCATGATCCTGCCAGGCATACTACCGGTCATCGTACCGGTGACCCTAGGTCTCGTCATGAGGTATGCCTATCCGGATGACTGGACCATAGCATATCAGTCCGTGGGCGCTTTGCTCATGGTCGGTACCATCGCAGGCTTGATGATGGCCCTGACCCTGAACAACAGCGGTGGTGCGTGGGACAATGCAAAGAAGTACGTCGAGTCCACCGGTCAGAAGAAGACCCCGCTTCACGCCGCGGCTGTGGTCGGAGACACCGTGGGTGACCCGTTCAAGGACACCGCCGGACCTTCGCTCCACGTGCTGATCAAACTCCTGGCCACCATCACTCTGGTATTTGCAGGACTGTTCGTGATCGCGCCTTGAAAACCCTTTCCCCCATCTTTTCTTTTTTGTCCAGATACCAGATGTCTATCGGTTTTTATAGTCAATCTTTAAATAAGGGTTACCATATCGCTGGTTAGTTACAGGGGTCTATCAATGTACTTGTTGACACAACGTGAGAACGTTGTTCGTATTCCTCCGGAGCGACTGGGCGATGACCTAGAAGTGGTGATCGACAGACTTGCAAGGGAATCTTATGAGGGCAAGATCGAAGGGGAGTCCCTCACCGTGCTCATCCGGAACATCGAGGCCATTGGTCCAGGACGCATAGTCCACGGCGACGGTGCGGTGTACCAGACGGTGAAGTATGACGCTTTGATCTTCAAGCCCATGCAGCAGGAGATTGTGGAAGGGGCAATCGTCGAGGTGCTCAAGTTCGGCGCCTTCGTGCGTTTCGGACCGCTCGATGGCCTGCTCCACATCAGCCAAGTGATGGATGACCGCATCGACATCGATGACGTCAACCAGCGCCTCATAGGTAAGGACACCAAGCGGGACCTGAGGGTGGGCGACAAGGTGCGCGCCCGCATAGTCGCGCTCTCGCTCAATGAGAGGAACCCGCGGGAGAGCAAGATCGGCCTGACCATGAGACAGCCCGGTCTAGGCAAGATGGAATGGCTTGCCGAGGAAAAGGTCAAGAAGGCGGAGAAGGGAGCGGCATGACCAAACTGCTCAGGGCCTGCAAGCATTGCAGCTTCATAACCGAGGAGGATGTATGCCCGCTGTGCAGCAACCAGACCTCGAAGGATTGGCAGGGCTATGTGATCATCATCGACCACAGCAAGTCCGAGATAGCCAAAAGGATGGGCATAAATGTCAACGGGAAGTTCGCGCTCAAGGTGCGCTGAACTGCGAGTCCCAAAGAACGGATGGGTGCTGCCTGAACGTCTTTGGCCGCAGATGCGGATGTTGTGGGGTGAGATTTTGACCGAGTCTGAGATAGTCAAGGAGGCACAAAAGTGCAAGAAGGTCATCTCAGTGGGTGATGTCGTCTCTCTGGCCTTGATCCAGAACCATGTTGTCCCACACCTTACCATCTATGACCGGAGCACCGAGAGGCGACCCATGACCGCCCTTGACCGTTACATCGACGAGATCGAGGGAAGGAACGTGGTGGTCAAGAATGAACCGGGCACGATAGGGCCGAGCCTGGTGGAGGAGGTCGAAAAGGCCTTGCGCATCAAGACGCCCACAAAAATGCTCATTGAAGGTGAGGAGGACTTGGCGGCGCTGGTATGCGCCGCTGTGGCACCGGACCGCTCCTGCCTTATCTACGGCATTCCCAAAAGGGGGATGACCATGGTCCGCATTGACGTCAATGTCCGCGAGAGAGCGAAACGTTTTATAAACGAGATGGAGGAATCGAATTGAACCTGAGGATCGACAACAAGAAACAGAACGCGCTCCAGCACAGATGGGAGCTGACCTTCACAGCCGAGCACAATGGTGTGGCCACCCCCAAGAGGGATGAGCTGCGCCAGAAGGTAGCGGAGGCCATGGGCGCGAAGAAGGAGCTGGTCATCATAGACCGCACCAACACCGAGACCGGCACCGGCGTAAGCCATGGGTATGCCAAGGTCTACGAGTCCGTCGAGGCCGCCAAGAAGACCGAGAAGAACTACATGCAGGTCCGCCACGGTCTGGCCGAGAAGAAGAAGCGCGTCGCTGCCGCTCCGGTGGCCAAGGCCGCCAAGAAGATAAAGTAAGGTGATTTGAAATGGCAAAGGACGACAAGAAGAAGGCCCCGGCCGTCAAGACCGTCCGCAAGTCCAAGAAAGACGCCTACGGCGTCGGAAAGGACGGTAAGCTCGAGCGCAAGAAGAAGCACTGCCCGAAGTGCGGTCCCGGAGTGTTCCTGGCCAACCATGAGGACAGGGTGGCTTGCGGTCGGTGCGGATACACCGAGTTCAGCAAGAAGATGTGAGCCGTGCTCCATCTCTCTCGCCCCGGTCTGAAAAGCTTTAATCGGCCCTCTTCATAGAGGGCCGTACACGGGCTCGTAGTGTAGCTTGGATATCACAAAGGCCTCCGGAGCCTTGAACCGGGGTTCAAATCCCCGCGGGCCCGCTCCATTCCTCATCTTTTTATTTCTATTTTAAATCGAATATCGATCTAACCACCATTTATCGTGTAAAATGTAAATAACCACAATGGAATTAAGGTGGGGC
>JACXTP010000082.1 GCA_016919625.1 Methanomassiliicoccaceae archaeon | reverse complement strand
GGCCATACTGGTGCTCACCCGGGCATTGGCCGGCATCACGGTCATGCTGGCCTTCGCCACCAGCACACCCATTCCCCACCTGGCCCTGGCATTACGTCAACTTCATATGCCCAAGGAGATCATCGAGCTCACTGTGCTGGTTTACCGTTATTCCTTCCTCCTCCTGGAACAGCTTGACACGATGTACATAGCGGCCAACTCCCGACTGGGCTTCCGAGGTTTGAGGAGGAAGATGAGCACATCGGCCAAGCTAGCGGTGGGGTTGTTCACCCGCTCCATCGATATAGCGGAGAGATCGCAGGTGGCTCTACACTGCCGCAACTTCCGTGGAGACTTCCCCACCTATAGGAAACCGGCGCCGCTCACCGTCGCCTGGGTGGCATTTCCACTGCTTGTGGGCGGAGGGCTGTACGCGTGGGGTATCTGGATGGGTCAGAATTTGACCTTAGGGTGGTGACGCAAGTGAACGAACCGGTCATCAAAGTGGAAGGGCTGAGCTATCGATACCCTAACAAGACCCTGGCTTTGGACGGGGTCAGTCTGGAGATCGCCAAAGGCAGCAGGGTGGCCTTGCTCGGACCTAACGGGGCGGGCAAGAGCACCCTTTTCCTGCATTTCAATGGCATCTTAAAGCCCCGAGAGGGGAAGGTCATCTTCGAGGGCAAGGAGATCAAGTACGGAGCGAAGTCTTTGGAGGAGCTCAGGGCCAAGGTGGCTATTGTCCTCCAGAACCCCGATGACCAGATCTTCTCGGCCACGGTGGAGGAGGACGTGGCATTCGGCCCCATTAACCTCGGTCTCTCCATGGACGAGGTGGAGACTAGGGTGACGGAAGCGCTGGACCAAGTGGGTCTGCTGGACCAGCGCTCCAAGCCAACCCAGCAGCTCTCCTTTGGCCAAAGGAAGAGGGTTTCTTTGGCAGGGGCAATCGCCATGCGCCCAGAGGTACTTATCATGGACGAGCCGACGGCTGGGTTGGACCCTCGGATGGTGCACGAGCTCCTCGAACTGGCGGACGAACTGAACCACAAGGGGTTGACCGTCATCATGTCCACCCATGATGTGGAGTGCGCCTACTCCTGGGCGGACGAGGTGAAGGTGCTGGAGAAAGGTAAGGTGGTTTATTCCGGCTCGACGCCGGGGTTCTTCTCCGAAACTGTGCTGGTGCACCGGGTCGGCCTCACGGAACCGCTTCTGTTCGAAATGAACCGCTCCCTCAGTGCCGTCTATGGTGTCCCGGAGGCCCCCCACCCCCGAAACATCTTCGAACTGGAGCAGAAGTTCCGTCGAGACGGCGATCGACAGTTTGGAAGGCTGTTCGTCATGCCTTTGGATGGGTTGAGCCAAGAGCGGCTGACCATTTTGCGAAAGGAGATGCCTCAGGTCCGGTTCGGTCTGCTTGGTTCGAAGGCCAGGAAGGTCGGATGCGCCAACGGACTGGACACCGATGTGCGTTTCGATGCTCTGGAGAAGGGCTTGGCCGAGGTCTCCTCAGGACGCGATTTCGTCCTCATCGCCGACGATGCCTGGCATGAGATGGTGGAGCGCAGATTGGAGGCGAACAGGGAGTGGTATGGCACGAAGCTTAGGCTCCTGCCCCTATCTTGATATGGACTAGCCTTAAAGTTCGCTCCAGACAACCGTACCCCATCCAAAACATTATTTCGACGGATGGAATTAGGGCAGCAAATCCATGGAGCACTCGGTGGAATCAAAGGGCCAAGATGGCGTGGAGGTGACCCTCCGCCGGGACCTCGGTCTCCTAGAGGTCCTGATGATAGGGATAGGACCCAACATCGGTTCCACCATTTTCATCCTCATAGGCACCGCCGCAGGGATCGCTGGTCCCGCAATCATCCTCGCGTTCGTCCTTAATTTCGTGGTCACGCTCTTCACAGCTATGGCATACGCCGAGCTGGCAAGCGCTTTTCCTGAGACTGGGGGAGGGTACCTTTGGATCAAGGAAGGGTTGTTCCCTCCATTCGGTTTCCTAGGCGGATGGATGTCATGGGTGGGACATTGCATCGCTTGCAGCGTTTATGCGCTCGGGTTCGGTGAGGGCGTCAGGATATTGATGACGCTCTACGACCTCGAATTCTTTGGCCTGACCATCGATCAAACAGCGATCTTCTCCTCTGTGCTCGTTGCGGTCGGATTCATCTATCTCAATTACCGGGGGGTGAAAGGTGCTGGAAGAGCGGAGATCGTGGTGTCTGTCATCCTCCTCGCGATCATCGGGATCTTCGTTACCGCCACAGCGGTCTTTATCCTAATGAACCCGCCAGATGACTCAAACTTCTCGCCATTAATACCATTTGGCTACATCAGCATCATCACAAGCATGGGCTACACCTTCATGGTCTTCGAAGGCTATGAGATAGTTGCCCAGACCGGTGAGGAGGCAAAGGACCCTCAGAGGACCATTCCACGTGCTATGTTCCTTTGCATCGCCATAAGCTGCATCATGTTCGTGGCCGTGGCCACTGTGGCGATCGGAGCGGTCGGGTATGAGGCACTGGCCGACCATCCTTTCGATGCCATCTCCCATGTGGCTAGTATATCGATGCCTAACATAGGGGCATTGTTGATTTCTTTCGGGATTCTTATCGGTTCGGTGGCGGCTGTCAATTCGATCATCTTTTCCGCCTCCCGCGTGTCGTTTGCAATGGGGCGGGATGGGAATCTACCTCAAAAGTTGGGCAAGTTACATCCAAAAAAACAGACCCCGGCGACCGCCCTAGTCGTGAGCGGTGTCATCATCGTTTCTATGATCATCTTCCTCCCCATCAATCAGGTCGCCGCTGTGGCGGACATACTTATCCTGCTCCTCTTCACCCTTGTCAACGTTTCCGTTATCACATTGCGCCGGAAACGTCCGGACGTCCATAGGAGTTTCCTCACTCCATGGTTCCCGGTCATACCATTGATCGGTATCGCTACTAAACTCATCTTGGCGGTCACGCTGTTCAGCTATGATGCGTTCGCATGGTATCTGGCCATTGGTGTGATCAACGTCGGTTTGCTTATCCATTATTTCATGGGCGGGAAGAAGGCCATGGAAGAGACCCCCATCCCTGAGAGGACCCCGCTCACTCGAGAGGAACTGTCCAAATTCCGTGTCTTGATCCCCATCGAGGACCCGCACAGCGAGGACCTGGTGGACCTGGGCTGCCTAATGGCGGCGGAACATGATGGCGAGGTCCTGCTGGTTAGCGTGGTCGAGATCCCCACCACCGTCCCGCTCAACAATGTCGACCGCAAGATGGTCGATGACCGCAAGAAGATGTTGGAGAAGCTGCAGCGGCAGGCAGAGCTGAACGGGATATTCGCCCGTGCGTTGGTAACGGTCTCTCACGACGTGGTCACGGCGCTCATCGACACTGCCAAAGAGGAGGAGGCAAACACCATCGTGGTCGGTTGGAAAGGTTTCACTCGCACCCAGAAGCGCATCCTCGGCAAGAAGATGGACCTGCTGCTGCGACTCACCCCATGTGACGTGGTGTTGCTCAAGACGGAGGAGCGGTGGAAGCCTGACCGTATCATGATCCTGTCCGGAGGTCTGTGGCATGTCAGCCGCGCCACGGCGCTGGTGGCCATCATAGCCAAGCGTTACAACTCCCGGGTCACCATTTTGAACGTTATCGCCGATGACAAATACTTGGACACAGCGAGGGCGTACTCGAAGAGGCTAGAGGACATCCTTGAGGATCAGAAGGTCCCGGTCGTGGTCAAAGAGATACGACCGGAGAACGTGGTCGGTGGCGTGGTGGCGGAATCATTGGACTTCGACCTCCTGGTCATGGGTGCGAGCGCGGTGCGCCGAGTGCATCGCAGCGATTTCGGCCTCGTGCAGGACCGCATCGTGAAGAGCGCTAAGTGTCCAGTGCTCGTTTACAAGCGGGTCGCCACCTTCGAGGACAAAGAATCACAAGAGACGGAAGTGGTCGACATCAACGACTGATGGCGGCGGAAACGAAGTCCCCCTCAAAACGCGAAGCGACCTCCAAGGGAATTCGCGCTCCCGCGCTAGATGGATGGCCACCCCCTTCCAATCCATGCAAGTCGATGAAACCCTCCACGAACCTTCCTACGTCCATCCCTCTCGGGCTCATCCCTCGGATGGAAACAGAGGCGCTCTCCCGCCGGGCATTCACCATCAGAGCGTAATCACATCCCCTCCTGGTGGCCACTTCGACCAAGGCGCGTGTGCCGAAGCCGTAGAGGGATCGATTCTTCTCATTGTTGTGGAAAATACCGACGGGGCCTTGGACCTTGAGGCCAGCCTTGACGCGGGCCAATGCCTTGGGCCACCTCTGCTCGTTTACTACTTGGACATAGCGTCGTTTGATGGCAGGGACCTGTGATGGCCAAAACCCCTCGGCCAGGTGCTTGCAGGCGATGGAACGGAAGACATCGTCCTCTATGTCCAACCTCCATGAGAAGTCCAGGACCTTCGACTCCTCGTCCACCTTCTGAGCGCCATGCTTCCTCATGACCTCGGTCAGGACGGCCGTGTCACAGTATTCGATCAGGTCCGCAATGGCCACGAGCCTTTTGAGGTGTGGCGTGGAATGGAGATAATAATAGAGGACACCAGCAGCGCTCATGCCCTCCTCCACGACCTTGACACCATCGATATCCTCCTCCGCCGAGCTAGGATGATGGTCCACGGCGAGGACCCTCTGATGGTCGCGACGGGAGGAGGCCGAACGCAGTACATCGGGGACCAGGGCGATATCGACCAAGAAGATCTCGGACGAGGTCCGGTCCCGGGCCAGGCTCTGTCCTGCCGCTCTGGGGGAGGTTACGAAGGACACTTTGGCGGAGGGATACCTGTTCAGAAAGAGAGCGGCGGATACAAGACCGTCCACGTTGCCGCGAGTTATCAGATGCTTGTCCCGGTCGTCCCTGGATAAGCTGTCCAAACCTTCCCTCGGGATAGAATAATTCACATCTGGATTATTTGAATCTATGGATTTTTAAATAAATACGGAGAATTATTACATGTACTGTGGGTGGCATCGATCTAAGGTTCATAGGCATTGACCTGGCTTGGAAATGCGGACCTGACCCGCGCACAAGTACGGCCATCTGCGAATGCGACCAATACGGCCAGCTATCTCATCCGTTCATGGTCGGGACCGACGAGGAGATCTTGGAGCACATCCCGAGACCGGATAGGTGCTGGCTCGCCATAGATGCACCTCTCAGTGTCCCAAACCGGTTCGGATCAAGACGGGTGGAGAAGGAGGTGGCCCGGTCCGGTGTGAGGATCCTGCCCTCGAACCGGGACTTCCTGAATCGGAAATGTGGCGGGGTGAGGGGAGAGCAATTGGCCATGGAGCTGGAACAGCGAGGTTTCTTGCACCTTTCCACCGAGGTTGTGGACCCAGGGATAATGGTCGAAGTTTATCCATATGGTATCCTCTATGGAATAACCAGAGGCAAACCCCCGCGGTACAAGCATGGAGGGATCGAACAACGCAAGGAAGGTTGTCTCTCGGTGCTCGATGCGATGGGTCGTTGGGAGCCTAGCTTGAAGGGCTTGGAATGGATGGAGGGGCAGATCGAGCTGGCGGACTCACGGCGAATGAAGCACATGGGCGACATGGTGGACTCGATGCTC
>JACXTP010000081.1 GCA_016919625.1 Methanomassiliicoccaceae archaeon | reverse complement strand
GGCATCGACCTTAAGAGCAACTTCCTGGACGCCAAGATGAGGATGGGCGTGATCCCGGAGGTCGGCAACATCTATCCCGATCTCAGCGCCAGGGAGAACATCGAACTGGTGGGTAGATTCTATGGTCTACCGAAAGCGGTGCGGCAGGAGAGGACCAATAAGTTGCTAGTCGACTTTGGCCTTAAGGACCGTGCCGATGATTATCTACGCAAGTTCTCCAAGGGGATGAGGCAGCGGGTGAGCATCGCCTGTGCGATGGTCCACGAACCCCCAATACTGATCCTGGATGAACCGACGGAAGGTTTGGACGTTATGAGCCGTAGGCTCATAGTGGACAAGGTCAAGGAGATGAACCGGAACGGTTCCACAGTGATCCTGACCACCCACAACATCGAGGAGGCCAACCGCCTCTGCCAGAGGGTGTGCATCGTCAACAAGGGGAGCATCGTGGCCATCGACACCCCCGAGCATCTGCGGCGGACCACCGAGAGCATGCAGATCGTGGAGGTCGCCTTCGTTGGCAAGGTGGAAGCTTCCTGGTTCCTGTCCGAGCACATCAACCGTGCCGAGCAATGCCAGGAAAAATGGCAGTTCTATACTGAAGACCCAGACCAGGCTATCGAGCACATCGTGAGGGTGAAGGAGCGACAGGGTCTGAAGATACTCAGCATGGGCACCACCGGACCGACCCTGGAGGACGTCTTCGTCCGGCTGTGCGAGGTGAGCGAATGAACTGGAACGTGTATTTCCGCAACGTTTCGGTGGTGGCGCGCAAGGACATGCGCATCTACTACCGCAAAGCTCCGGTCTTCATCTTCGGTCTCATCTTGCCCACCTTCCTCTTCTTCGCCTTCTTCGTCGGTCGGGAGCTTGACATCGACAAGTATTTCCCCGGGTTCTTGGCAATGTCACTCTTCTTCACATCCTCATCGGTCGGTCCGTTGATCGTCCCATGGGAGAAACAGCAAGGTACTTTCGAGAGGTTGCTCTCCTATCCTGTGAGCATCAGCACCATCGTCCTCGGCGACGTCATCGCTGGAGCACTCTTCGGACTGCTTATAAGCGCCATAGTGGGCACCTTCGGGATCGTCCTGATACCCATTACCGTGACCAATGTGCTCCTGATCGTTTTCGCCTTCGTGCTTGGCAACCTTTGCTTCTCAGGACTGGGGGTCCTGTTGTCCTCCCCAGGTGGCAAGGCCCCTGCGAACATCATGATGTTGGCGGCCCTGGTGCGCTTCCCCTTGATCTTCATCTCTGGCATATTCATCCCTTTAAGCGAGATGAGCGGGGCGGCGAAGTACATCACCTACTGTTCACCGCTGACCTATCTGGTCGACGTTCTGAACCAATCCATGGGTCAGGACCATGCCTTCGATTGGTGGCTCAACCTTCTCGTACTGCTTGGTTTCATGGTCTTGTTCGTGGTCGGGGCCATCGTCGTATTGAGGCGGAAGAGCTTGAAAGGCCTTTAGAGGGAAGAACAGATGGAAAAAGGCCCATAGACAAAAAGACGAGCAGGTGACCAGGTATGAGAGCGTCGAGCTATTCGAGCCATTATTGATTAATATTTAATATAATATATTAAAATTATATCGGTGTGTCGAAGATGAGGGCGCCACATTATCCTGATAGAGACGATTCGAACGCCCGTCCCTTAAGGCCATAAATTCGTAACTTCCGGTCCACATGTTGGCATCCAGGTCGCGCCATGTGCACATCACGACAATGATGGGGCATGACATAGGGTGCATTATTTCGGTCGGAGGTGGTTCTCCATGGTGCACCAAAGCACGACCTTATGCATGTTCCAGACATCGTAGGCGTTCTGGATGTGGGTCAGCTCATTCCATCGGTCCTCCTCGCCCTTGCGTTGAAACATATAAGTCTTCTTGACCGATGGGTGCGCCTGGGCCACGGCTATTATCGCCGACATATCCAGATTCTCACTCATCTTTTGGTCCACCGGGTCTATGACCAGACCTATGTCGTTGATACGATAGTATGTTTCTAGAACGCTAATGTTCCATTCGATGGAACGGGCGTTGACCTCGGTATTGCGTTCCCGCACCAGGTACCAATTGCCCTCACGGGATACCTCGCCCCGGCCCGGTACGCCTTTGAAACCCTCGTAGGCAGAGCGGACCTGGTCGACTGCATAGCCAAGGCCGATCATGATGGCCGTGGCGCACTGGAACGCGGTCAGATATGAAGGGGCAAGGAATGTGCTTGGAAGTCCGAGCTCCGCCCTCTCCTCAAGATAACGGATCCTCAACGTCAGAGGCACACCCAGCTGTAGGTGTTCGTCCAGTTCAGCGTCCACATCACCGTTCTCGCCGAAGCAGATGGAATTTACGCTCGGAGCGATGTCCTGCTGCCACATCGCCTCTTCCTCTCGGGGTATGACCACAGTGTCCTTGGCCAGACGGACCATCTGTACCATGCCGTCGTAAGCGCGGCGGGTTCCAGCGGCGATGGGATGATTATCGTCCAGGGTGGTTATGGCGCAGACCTTACCGAGACCGCATCCTCCCAGGCTCTCTTCCAGGACAGCGATGTCATATCCATCCAGCCGGGACAAATGGATGAGTGAGGCCGGTGCGATGCTGGCCTTTTTGTTGATCGTTATCGTTTCTTGCGAGGAGACGATGAAGTCACCCTGGCCAGTATGTAAAAGTACCTTCTTGCCCAGCTTAGAGAGCAGGTGCGCCAACAGGAAACAGGTGGTGGTCTTGGCCCCGGCTCCGGTCACCTCGACCACCGGGACAGCGAATTTTACCAAATCCCCCACTGCATGATGATGGGTTATGCGGCGCTCGAAGTGCGCCGGGCTTATTAATCGGTCGGGGCAGTGCACAGGCTCGACCACCAGGTCGAACATCTCTGATGGTGCTGCGTCGAGCACCCTGAAGCCTTCCTGGCCGAGTTCTTGACGGTCCGCTGCCTTGGAGGTATGGTACACATCGACCAAGGTCACATCGTGACCAAGCGCCAGATACTCTCGCCCTATCTTGTCCCCGCCATGGGTCAGGTCAATTATCAGGATCTTCAATTTCAACCCTTCTTCATCCTTGGGACGAGGGAGCGTCCGGATACTAATTGATGGCGCGCTCTATATTTATTCCGAATACCTACCAAGCGTTCCCGAACCTGACCAATCCATCGTGAGATTGGTCCGGCTCACGACCGGGAGTAGGACCGGCACTTATTGACGAAATTGACGGGCAATCTTGGGTCGGTTCCGAAGTGCAGGTGGGTGTAGGATGCTAGGCAATTGTCCGCCACCATCCCGTCCAGGGAATGGGCGATGCCTCTGTCCTTGTCCAGCACATAGGCGAACTCCTCATGGTCGCACTCGGTGACATGAGAAAAGTGGAACACGTGCCCGCGGGTCCTGGCGCCCTTCTGAGTGAGGATGTTGTCCTGGGTGGTCTTGGTCTCGATATAGCCCAATGCCTGCAGTTTCTCCGTCATCTCCACCTTGGCCTTGAAAACTGAGGACATGATATGCTCCTTGCCCTCCAAGTCGGTGAGGGAATGGCACAGGAACATCAGTCCTCCGCACTCCGCATAAACTGGCAACCCCTCACCCGCGGCCTTCTTTATAGAGGTGAGCAATCCATGATTCTCGGCCAGATCGGCGGCGAACATCTCTGGGTAACCACCCCCCAGGTACACACCGTCCACATCTGGTAGGGAGTCGCGCATCGGCGAGAAGGGCACTACCTCCGCCCCCGCCGCCCTTAGCAGGTCCAGGTTGTCGGCGTAATAGAAGTTGAAGGCAGCGTCCAGGGCCACTCCGATCCGGCAGTTGGTCTCTTCCTTAGGTAAAGAGATGGGGCAATCGTAACGCAAAGGTGGGGCCTCACGGGCCATTTCGACCAGCCGGTCCACGTCAAGGTTCTCCTCCACCATCTTGCGGGCCGCTTCGTAGCGGGAGGTGTTGTCCTCCTCCTGTGCCGGTACCAGTCCGAGGTGCCTGCTCTTGAGCCCGACATCCTCCCTCCTAGGTACCCCGCCCAGGGAGTCGACGTCCCGGAGTGAGTCCTCCAGCATCTCCAGGTGCCGCTTTCCTCCCACCTTGTTGAAGATAATCCCGCCAATGTTGACGTCCGGGTCGAAGTCGACGAAACCCTTGGCCACGGCTCCCAGGCTGCGTGCCGACGATGAGGCGTTCAGCACCAGTGCCACCGGGCACCGTAGGACCTTGGAAAGGTGGGCGCTGCTCCCCAGCTCCGAACGACCATCATATCCATCGTAGAAGCCCATCACCCCCTCGATCACCGAGATGTCCGCCCCTTCGGAGTTCCGCAGGAAGGATTCCTCAACGTAATGTGGGAACATCCAGGTGTCCAGGTTGCGCGATAGGCGTTCTGATACGGCATTGTGGTGCATGGGGTCCAGGAAGTCCGGACCGACCTTGAACGGTTGAACGTCGAGGCCTCTAGCCCGAAGCGCCGCGATGATGCCTATGGTGATGGTGGACTTGCCCACCCCACTGCGCTCACCTGCCACCATGATCCTCGGCCTATCGAAAAACGTCATGCTCTCACCATCTCCCCACGAAACACCCAGTGATGTGTTATACTTGTTGGATGCATCATCCAATTGGATATTAATACCTATAGACGCCAACCGAAGCGTCAGAACCCAATCCCGAATCGCGTTTTACGTCCCAGTCATAAATTTGTATGTGGATGGCATTGGTGGATTAGACCGGGAGGCATGACCCTGTTATCATTGTACTTTCAGATGGATGTCGATGTCATCACCTATCACATCAATGGTGCGACCAGTTGGCTGGAGGAGGGGAGGGAATGAGGGATACGATCCGCTCCGGAGCCTTGTTCTTCGAGGCGAAGAAGATGTTACCTGGAGGGGTCTCCAGCCCATCGCAGGCTTTCGACCCCTATCCCATATACATCCGTTCGGGCAAGGGGGCCACCATCACCGATGTAGACGGAAACGACTACATCGACTATAGTATGGCCCATGGGTCCCTAATCCTCGGTCATGCCCGCAAAGAGGTTATGGACGCGCTGAAGATGCAGTTGGACCGCGGGACGCTCTTCGACACCCCTATGGATATCGAGGTGGATATGGCCCGCCTCATAGCCAAGCACTATCCCGACATGGAGATGATGCGCTTCATGAGCTCTGGTACCGAGGCCTCGCTGAATGCTGTCCGCGTCGCTCGCGGGCACACTGGTCGCAAGAGGGTCATCAAGATCGAGGGTGCCTTTCATGGCGCCCATGACCCCGTCCAAGTGAAGTCTGGTTCCGGTGCCACCACCCATGGTGTTCCTGATTCCCTCAGCAATCCGGAGGAGGTCACCTCCAACACCCTGCTGGTGCCCTACAACGACCTCAAGGCCATTGAGAGATCGTTCTTAGAGAACCAAGGTCAGGTGGCGGCGGTCTTTCTGGAACCGGTCATCGGCAACGCCGGCCCGATACTACCGGACGAGGGCTATCTGCAGGCATTGATGGAGCTCACCACCCGTCACGACGCGCTGCTCATCTTCGACGAGGTCATGACCGGCTTCCGCCTGGCTATGGGCGGGGCGCAGGAATACTACGGCGTACGTCCGGACATGACGGTGCTGGGCAAGATCGTCGGGGGTGGGCTGCCTATTGGGACCCACGGGGCCAGTCGGGAGATCATGTACGAGGTATCACAGATCGGCGGGGTCTACCAGGCCGGGACCTTTTCAAGCAACCCTCTCAGCCTTACCGCCGGGATCGAGACCATCAGGGTGCTCGGGAGAGAAGGCCATGATGAACTGGCCCGAAAGGGAGAGCATATTCGCCAAGGGCTGTCCTCCATCGTGAACGAGATGCACCGAGGTTT
>JACXTP010000080.1 GCA_016919625.1 Methanomassiliicoccaceae archaeon | reverse complement strand
CCCATCTGCATGCCGATCACACGGGCGACCTGCTCACCCTTTCCGGCAGCTATTCCAAGGTAGGACGGGCGGACGGCCCCATCTACGTGTGGGGTCCCAGCGGGACCGAGCCCCGCCTAGGCACGCTCCACTTCGCCAAGGCCATCGAGGAAGCGCTCGCGTGGGACACCGAGGCCGGGGGTGGTGCCATCAACCCGGACAGCATGAGGGTGGTGGCGTCCGAGTTCGACTTCAGCCAGACCCAGGTCGTCTACGAGGAGAACGGCGTGAAGGTGACCTCGTTCCCGGTCGTCCACGCCATAAGCGGTGCCGTCGGCTATCGCATCGACTTCGCCGGCCTGTCGTTGGTCTACTCAGGCGACACCCGCGCGTGCTGGCCTCTGGTGCGTGCCTGCGAAGGCGGGGTGGACCTGCTCATCCACGAATGCTTCCCGCCCGCCGCGGCGCTCGCTGCCGCGTCCGGACTCTCCATCGAGCGAGCGACGATTGCGCTCAACGCCGCCCATACATCGCCGCGGGCCGCCGGGAAGGTGTTCAATCTCGTCAGACCGCGCATGGCCGGCCTTTGGCATACGCCGATCCTATCGCCCCAGGTGGTCCCCTCGATCTTCGCAGAGCTCAGGACGGAATATGACGGTCCCGTGGTCCAGACCCAGGACCTGACGGTGTTCAACCTCACCAAGGAGGCCGTGGTCGCTCGCCAGGCGAAGGTGTCGGACCAACTGCCACCCATCCCCGGTAAGCAGCGTTCGGCCTTCGCACCCCAGGCGAGGGAGCCCCCCGCCTGGTGGGCGGAGGCGATCATCCCGCTCGACGACTGACCTGGACCTCGTCATCTAAGACCGACCTATCGTCAACCGAGGTGGGGTGATAGAGGGCCTCCTAGCAGTTGAGGAATCAATAGAAACGGGAACGGCGAAGACAGAGCCGTTTTATCGTTCATTCACACGATTGGCGCTATAAGATCATCGGGCAATGACCCCACCCAGTCGCCCGGTCGGCCTAAAGCTTGCCCCCACATTCACCGCAGAAACGGGTCCCGGCCGGGCTCTGCGCACCGCACTTCGCGCAGACCATCATCCCCATCGGCGCCCCGCAGTTGTTGCAGAACTTGCCGGTCCCCGCCGGCTTGCCGCACTTCGGACATGCGGTCTGGCGCTGGGATATCTCCCCGGTGAACACCACGGTCTGTGCCGCCTTGTCCTCGATGTCCTGCTTCATCTTCTGCGCCCGGGCCGCTTCCACCTCCACAGCCTCCCTGGGGGCATCATCCACACAGAGGCCCGACTCCTCGTTCCAATCGTTGTCGCAGACCCATTTCTTGCACTTGGGGCAACGCTTGAAATGCCCCTGCCCCTCGGTGGTGGCTGTCTCAAAGGCCTTCTCGTGCTCCTTGTGCCATTCGGGCGACATCCCCTCGAACTTCTGACTGGCTATGTCCCCTCCGGTCTGCCCGATGGTGGAGATGGTGCTGTTACCGATCACCGAGCCCGCGGCGCCGGCCACCTTCCCCAGACCGCTGAAGAGGCCTTTCTTCTTGTATGTCTTGGATTCGATGAACCTCGACTTGTATCCTTCCCGGCACAGGTCACAATAGAACGTGAACTGGAACCCGGCATCCGTGCTGTTATCATCCATGTTGTCCGTGAACGCTATCAATTGCCCGCTCATTTCCTCCCTCCCAACGGTTTCTTGCATTTGGCGCAGTTCGGTCCAAGCGGTGCCTGTTCCGTCCCGCAATTGAGACATTTGACCATGATCCGATTCCCACATTCCCTGCAGTAGTCATCGAAGAACGTGCTCTTGCCACAGCTCGGACAGGCGATGACGAGGGGGAGGGCGCAGTTCATGCATGCCTTCCACCCCTCCTTCGTTGGCGTCCGGCAGCGCGGGCATCGTTGTTCCAGTGGGTTCACCTTGGCGCAGCTGGGACAGTTTTGGGAATCGGGTGGGACCAGCTCCCCGCAGAAACGGCAAGGCTTTGCATATCCGCTCATTATGATCGACCTCTCCTCCAGTGTTGGTGTTTTAGTGCGGGCCGGCGTAATAATGCTTTTTATCGCAAGGGGCAGGGCGGTTCACGACGGGGGCGGCGTCCACCTTTGTCCGTCAATGGAACTGGCACAGAATGCCAGCAAAGCCTCCATGTCCTGCTTCCATTGTTCCGGGCTGGTGTGGACCACCCGACCGGCGAACGAGCGACGGAGGAGGCGGAGCTCGGGCATGGCCCTCACCGCGTTCTGATAAGCCTCCCGCCCCGGCGCCGCCAGCTCGATCTCGCCGATATAAATGGGCTCCCGGCGGAAGTTTATGGCCATGAGCGCGGCGGCCACCTCCTGGGCCGATCGGTCCGCCGATGCGGGGAAGTCGTCCGCCTGTATCGATGGCAGGTCCTTGGCCGACATCATGCGGAACACGTACGTGGCCCTCCCTTCGCCTTCCTCGCTGGTCGCCTCGAAGGCGATGGCATTGCCACCATCAGGGGTTTTGATCACCGGGGCCAGCATCCAGATGTACTCGGCATCGTCCCTGAGACCTTTCTTGATGCCGACCCTCATCGATCCCCTCTCGCATATCGATTCGAGGTATCGGTACTCCTCCCCCATGCCCATGCCCTCCATCCTCAGCTCTAGGGCGGCCCAGAGCTCCTTGGAGATGGCCTCGACATCGCCGCGGCGGGCGGCCTTTCCCTCGGCCATAAGTCTCGAGGCAGAAGCGAGCTGTGCAGGGCTCAGGGTCGGGCAGAGCTGCTTGAGGAGGGACTGTGCGACGCCCGAGGTCTCCTGCACGGCGGCGCTGAGGTCGCGGTGCAATGGTCCCAGCTCCTTTCCCAGACGGGATAGGAGGATGGTGCATCCCCGCTCCGTCCGGACGGACAGGGCCTCCTCGGCCGAGGTGGCATCGATGATGTCCGAGTACAGTATCCTTCGGACATTGTCGTTCTCAGGCATTATTACCAGCGCGGTGGAATAGAGCCTGATCTCCGCCGCCCCCTGGTATCCTGGCGACATCCTTCCGACGATCTGGCATTGGCACCGTACCCCTTGTCTGCGCTGGCTCTCCTGCATGAGGCGGTCCTGGAGGGAGAGCTCGTTCCAGGTCCGGTGCAGCTCCCGGAGCAGGTCGTCATAGCGGTTGCCCAACATGGATAGTAGGACGGTCCCCTCCTCGAGCGTGTCCAAGTAGATCTGATGATCTAGACCCCTCACCTTGACGATGTCGCGCAGCGAGACCACCTTCACCGTGCCGTTCGATGGCCTCAGCTCGATCCGGTCGGTGCCTAGAACGATGTTGCCTGGCCCGTCCATTCCGTTCGGGCCATCCACCCTGATCCTGCCCTTCGCCTCCATGATATTTCAATGGGGCCGCTGCTAATTATTGGTTTCCGAGCGGCCCTTGGGAATCGGTCAGCGCCTTGCGGACGTTGAATATGATGCCCATCAGACGTTCGGGGGCTGGTACGGATTGATGGCCCCGCCATCGTTATAGATGAAAGCCCCCACCTTGTCCCCTCCGCCATGCACCTTGATGTCGGTGATCAGGAACCCCGGCAGTCCCTTATGGTTCAGTGATTGGGGCAGAAGCAGGACGAACTCCTCCGATACGGTGGCCAAATGCCTCTGATGTCGGTGGATCCCAGGGTTCACCAGCGAGTAGATGCTCTCGATGCATTCGCTGTGCACGATCTTAGCGTTATCGTCACGGACGACTATCGTGCACCTCGGGTATTTCGGCACCGGCCCTATGATGATGTGCTTGCCGGGATAGGCCGCCCTCAGCTCATCTTCTCTGACCTTCGAAAGGTGCTCCACCAGGATCCTAGCCACCTCGAACTCGTTCATGTGCAATTATTATTCTCTCATCTATTAAAAATGGATTATCGGATCGATTACTGAGCCGGGGTGAGCCAATCCGATCTTTTCGTTCATATGATGATAGATCCTCTGGAACGCTCCGATCGCTTCGCCCCGCCTCCGATTGTCCATCAGAACATAAGGCGGCCGGGGTCGACCTGGCCGTCGTGGCGGTCTCCATCTAGGTTGCTTTCATTGCAGCAGTGAGGTCCTTCAAATGGAGGGAGGACCTACAGAGCAGGGCTCACCTTTTGAAATCATTTCAATCTCCTTTTGGCTCGCCACAATAAGTAAATACCCGCCATT
>JACXTP010000079.1 GCA_016919625.1 Methanomassiliicoccaceae archaeon | reverse complement strand
GAACTCGTGGCCATCACTGATGGAGACGAAGGGAATGGCGAAGGCATCGATCCCTTCCCCCTTGACTATGTGGCCAGAAGGGGTAAGTGAGGTCATGGCAACACCGTAATTATCTTTTGAACAAACAATGGCCTAGAGCAGCAAGCAGTCCTTGGGGATGAAGATCTCGAAGCGGGCGCCGCGTCCGAACTCACCGTTCTCGACTATCTCCAGGCACGTGATGCTGAGCATCTTCCGGATGAAGTATAGGTCATGCACGGTGCTGCTTCCAGGCACCGGTTCGTATATATCATGCTTCTTGTTGTCAGGTATCCCCGGACCGTCGTCCTGCACCACCAGATGACCGCCGTACTGACTCATGAAGAACTTGACCTCGATGTTCTCCGCTCCCTTGGCATGTTTCAAGGCGTTCTCCAAGAGCTTGGGGAGAGCTTTCACGATAAGGGGGTCGGCGTAGAAGCTGACCTGGTCGATCTCGCCGAAATCGTCGTAGCCGTCGGAGCGCATCTCCTCCGCGGCGATGCGGCAGAGCTCGGTCAGCGAGAACCATCCCGGTTCCGCCTGTCCGATCATGGCGTAATCGATGACCAGCTGGGCATGCTTGTCCAACGGCGTGGCCATTGGAGCGGACATGACCACTTCCTCCGCCACCATGGTCTCGCAGGGTGCTGAGACCGAACCGCCGGTCCCGGCGACGTCCTCCGTACCCTCATGCGAACAGGACATCCCTTCCAAGGGCTCTGTCCCGTCTAGGTCTTCCATCGAGCGGACATGGACCACGAAGGCCATGGGCACGCCCTTGCCATTGAGCAGGGTGCGCAGGTCCAGGGTGGCATTCTCCAGGCCGCCATCTAGCTTGTTGAGATGGATGATGGCGCCTTCCACCTTGTAGCGTCGCCTCGCCTCCACCAGTATCTCCTTGCAGAGGTCATGGTCATAATCTGGCACCGCCTTGGCCCACAGCTCCTCGCCGACCTGTGCCGGCAAGAGCTCCTTGGCCTTATGGTTGGACATGCGCACCACGCCCACGTCGTCGATGACGAAACAGGGGTGTTCGAACTCCTCCAACAGCTGTTCGGCCAGCACGGTTCCCGACCCGTTCTCGCCATTCTCGCTCGGCGCCGTTTCGGCGCCATGGAAAAGGTAGCATATCGGGGGTCCGGGCAGACGGATCATGCTCAGGCCATAGCGCCGGTCGTTGCCATCCCTGTCCTTCAGGTAAAGGGCGTTCCCTTCCGGCGGCTCAGCCTTGAACCAGTCCGGAAGCAGTTCCACTATGTTCTTGCCCAGGATGTTTACGCTGCCATTGCAGAGCAGCTCCTGCGCCTTATCGGAGCGATAGATGACCAGGCCTTGATGGTCCGTGACCAGCAGCAGGTCCTTTTCGTTCTCCACCAGGCCATGGCAGGAAAGCTGAGAGTCCTCGACCCTCTCCACACATCGTTCGCGTGAACAGCGACATATGACCATGCACCCCTTGCTCGTGGAGACGGGATAGGTCCAGACCGTCAGGTCCACTTCCTTGGGGTGGTTGAACCACAGCCTAACTTTGAGGGCCTCCTCAGGGGCGAGCAGGTCCAGTCCCAGCTGGGTCCTGCGCATCTCAGCATCAAGGTAGGCCATGCCTGGAATGCGGTCGTCCAGGTCAATCAGCCCCATCCCCAACGTCTCCTGTGAAGGTAGCCCGGTGATGTCTTCCATGGAATGGTTCCACTGTATCACCTCGCCCTTCTCGTTGAGTATGAACATGCCCTGGTCCTGCAGGTCTAGCAACGAATGCAGCACATGGACCAGGTCCATGATGGTGCGAAGCTCGAAGGTCTGCTCGGTGGCGTTCAGTCCTGGAACGTCCTCGGCCTCGGCTCCGGTGCGATCGTCCTTCTGCAAAAGCACCAGCACTCCCGGTTCCTCGATGTCCAGGTCCAGATTGAAGAAGGTGCAGCGATAGCGGTCGCCGGTCCAGAGCTCGATGGGGACGTTATCCAGCTCGGCCTCCTGGCGCGGGCGGATCACTCGCTCCATGAACTGATGATGGTCTGAGACACCGGCCAGCATGGAGCTCAGCAGAGATTCCGGTGTGACGACGGTCTGATCGTGATTGATCGCGAACGCATCCAACCAGAGCTGGTTCCAGGCCAGGATGTGTCCGTCCTGGGCCAACAGCATGGCCGGTAGGGGTAGGGCCTCCACCAGCGGACCGATGGTGCGTTCCGGTAAAGGCTTGGCGCTGTTCAGCACCCCCTCCGAGACGTCCCTCCCGCTCCACTTGGTGCCGTTCATCGTCCCTGCCTCGTCGAAGGTGGGCTCGACGCTGAAGTTGATCCATATGGGGCGGTGCTCCACGTCCTCCGTCTCCACGATGAGGCTGTGGTAGCGGTCCATGCCCGCGCTGAGGCGGTGGCGCCACAGATCGAGCTTGGCAGCGGTCTCCACAGTTAGGGGCAGGACGGAGCCGATGAGCGATTTGCCCACCACCTCGTCGCCCATGCCCAAAATCGCCTTCACCCCATCATTGAGGGAAGTGACCCGAAGCTCCTTGTCGGTGCGTATCGAAAGCAGACCATCGTGGTCGGTGAGATCGACATAATCGTGCGAGGGGTCCGAACCCTCCTTCTCGGAGGATACCAGGTTGCG
>JACXTP010000078.1 GCA_016919625.1 Methanomassiliicoccaceae archaeon | reverse complement strand
TAGACCCGATCACCAGGCTCGAGGGGCATGGCAGTGTGTCCATCTTCCTCAACGACCAGGGCGAGGTGGAGAACGCCTACCTCAAGGTCCCAGAACTGAGGGGCTTCGAGGCATTCTGTGTCGGACGCCCGGCCGAGCTCATGCCCATCATCACCACCCGCATCTGTGGGGTTTGTCCGGTCGCCCACCACTATGCCTCGGTCAAGGCCTTGGACTCCGCGTTCAATGTGGACCCGCCGTCGGCGGCGAAGAAGCTGCGTGAGCTCCAGTACATGGGCTACATCATCTACGACCACACTTTGCACTTCTATTACCTGGGCGGTCCAGATTTCATCGTGGGACCGGATGCGCCAGTAGGAAAACGGAACATTTTGGGGGTGATCGAGAAGGCCGGTATCGACGTCGCTATGGAGGTCATCAAGCACCGCGCCTATGGCCAGAAGATAACTGAGATCATCGGTGGAAAGGCCACTCACCCGGTCAGCGGATTGCCTGGTGGCATGAGCAAACCCCTGAGCGAGGAGTCCCGGGCCTCCATCCTGGAGATGTCCAGGTCGTCGGTGGAGTTCGCCAAGTTCACCCTGCAACTGTTCCATCAGATCGTCCTGGACAACCCCCAGTACATGGGAATGATCCTGAACGAGGCCTATACAATGCGGACCTACTACATGGGTACGGTTGACGATCGGAAACGTGTCAATTTCTATGATGGCGAGGTAAGGGTGGTCGACCCGTCGGGCAAGGAGTTCACGAAGTTCAAGGCGGAGGACTATGCCCATCACATCAGCGAGAGGTCAGAGGCATGGACCTATTCCAAGATACCCTTCCTTACGAAGGTTGGCTGGAAGGGCTTCGTCGACGGGCCTGGAAGCGGCGTGTACCGGGTCGGTCCTTTAGGTCGACTCAATGCCTCGGAGGGGATGGGCACTCCGCTGGCCAATGCGGAATACCAGAGGCTGTTCGAAGCGCTAGGTAAGCCGGCCCATGGCACCCTGGCATTCCACTGGGCCAGATTGATCGAGCTGCTCTACGCCGCGGAGCGGGCGGTGGAACTGGCGAGCGACCCAGAGATAACCAGCACCAAAGTACGCAACCAACCGGGAGAGCCAGGCGAGGGCATCGGTATCGTGGAGGCGGCCCGGGGCACATTGGTCCATCACTATCACCTAGACAACGAGGCCTTGGTCAAGAAGGTCAATATGATCGTGGCCACCACCAACAACTATCCGGCTATTTGCATGAGCGTCCGGGACGCTGCCAAAGGTCTTATCCACGGGGGAATGGTAGACAAGGACATATTGAACAAGGTGGAGATGGCCTTCCGAGCCTATGACCCCTGTTTCGGTTGCGCCACCCACTCCGCCATCGGACAGATGCCGCTGGAGGTCAAGGTATTCGACCATGGCGGGCGATTGGTCGACAGGTTGGAGCGCTGACCCATCGCCCAACCCTTATCCCATGCGAACCCATATTGACCGGAGGCGGTGGCGTTGAGAGGACATCAGGGTCGGCTCGAGATGGAACTACGGAATTGGCTAAGCGATGCCTCCGTCATCGTAGTGGCGGGGATTGGTAACTCCATCCGCTGCGATGATTATGTCGGGGTCCGGGTGGTGGAAAGCCTTAGGGGAAAGACATCGCAGGCGGTCCACCTCATTGAGTGTGAGACCGTGCCTGAGAGCTTCGTGGACGAGATCGTCTCCATCCAGCCCTCCCATGTTCTCCTTATCGATGCCGCGGTGCTTGGTCTCAGCCCTGGTGCGGCCCATCTGTATGATGTCGAGGAGGTGGCCGATGTCCCGTCCATTTCCACGCACACATTGCCTCTGAGGGTCTTCAGCGACTATGTCGGGATGCTAACTGGTGCCAGAATAGCGCTGCTCCTCATCGAGCCCAAGTGCATGGACTTCGGAGAAGTGATGAGCGAGGAGATCGAAGAGGCGGCGGCCAGGGTCGAGAACGCGCTTCTCGCCGTTCTTCCCTGACCTGTGCCAAGGACCTCCCGGTGTCGACATTGACCCAGTAATGACACAATCTTTTTAGGTCATGGCCTGCAATGATGATGGGCCAATTGCATGGAAGGGAGAGGACTTGATGAAGATCGTTGCGATAAATGGGAGCCCGCGGAAGGACGGGAACACGGCGAAGTTGTTGAAGATGGCCACCGAGGACCACAAGGACACTGACCTGGTCTACTACGACCTGGTGGACATGAGGATCAAGGACTGCATCGCTTGCATGCACTGCAAGAAACATAACGAATGTTCCATCAAAGATGACATGACCCAGATCTATCGGGACCTGAACAAATGCGATGCCATGCTCTTAGCCTCCCCGATCTACATGGGGGCGGAGACGGCATTGCTCAAGGCGATGGTCGACCGCATGTATGCGTTGCTGGCCCCAGCCCAGGCACCGAAACGTTACGAGCCCCGTCTGGCCCCTGGCAAGAAGGCGGTGGCGATATTCACGGCGGGCAATCCGCAGGCCAACGATGTATTGACCTACATGAAGGACAGATACTACATGGCCATGGCCTTGCAGGGCATCTCCAAGGTCCAGGTGCACATCGTTGGAGGCACGTCCCCCGCCAGCGACATCATGGAGAGGGCGGAGTCACAGAAGGTCGTTACCGAGATCAAGAAGTTCATCGAGCACTGAGCGGGGGATTGAACACGACATTCCGGGCTTTCATCGCAGTGGACGTGGAACCCCAGCCGAACCTGACCAAGTTCCATCATGACCTGATGAACGTGGGCCCAGGCCTCAAGCCAGTGGACCTGGGGGCGGTGCATATCACCTTGAAGTTCCTTGGGGACACCGATGAGACCTTGATCCCACAGATCGAGGTAGTGATGAGGCGGGCGGTCCTGGGCCTACCCCCATTCTCGTTACGATTGACGAATGCCGGCTCGTTCCCCCGTCGTCCCCCGATCAGAGTGGTATGGGTAGGTCTCAAGGGGGCAGAACCACTGGCACAGATGGCCCTGATATTGGAGGAAGGTTTGGCCAACATCGGTTTTGCGAAGGAGGACAGGCCGTTCTCTCCACATCTGACCATGGCTCGGGTGAAGGACCCTAAGGCCTCTTTCGCCTCGGAGAAGATGGTGGAGCGTTACAAGGACCAGGAATTCGGCGAACAAGCGATATCCTCGATCAAGCTGAAAAAGTCCGTGCTCAGCCGAAGCGGACCAGAATACACCACCGTCCTTGAGGTCCCGCTTCACTGACCATACGACTCGAAAAGCGAGAACTCGGTGTGGCGCAGCATTTCCTGCGGGGGATGGTCCTTGATGAACTCGATGTTGTAGTTCCCCGCGTTGAAATCGGCGTTCCGCAATATGAGCCGGTGATAAGGTATGGTGGTCTTGATACCGGAGACGGTGTAGCGGTCCAGCGCGTCCTTGGAACGGGCAATGACCTCTGACCTTGTGGCACCAGACACCACAAGCTTCGCGAGCAGATTGTCGAACTCGGTAGGCACCACGTAACCTTCATAGGCGGCGGAGTCGACACGCACATTCTCACCTGATGGCTCCATGTACTTCTCGATCCTCCCAGGTGAGGGCATGAAGTTGCTGAACGGGTTCTCTGCGTTGATCCTGAACTCCATTGCATGGCCTCTCGGCCGCACCGAGGAGAGGACTTGGCTTACATCCTTGTCGGCAGCGATGTTGAGCTGGATCTCTACCAGGTCAAGACCGGTGACCGCCTCGGTGATGGGGTGTTCCACCTGAATGCGGGTGTTCGCTTCCAGGAAGTTCAGGTCCCCATGTTCGCTCATGAGGAACTCGAAGGTGCCCAAACTCGTATATCCGGACTTCTTAACCGCCTCCACACACAGGTCCATGATGCGATGACGCAGCTCAGGACTGACCGCGGTCGAAGGCGTCTCCTCAAGGATCTTCTGATGACGGCGCTGCACGCTGCACTCCCTCTCGCCCAGGCAATAGGCGTTCCCGCGTGAGTCGCCCACCACTTGGAACTCAATGTGCCTCGCCTTGAAGAAAGCCTTCTCCATGTAGATGGTGGAGTTCTTGAACGCCTTTTCAGACTCGTTCTTGGCGTTGGTGAACGAGTCCTCCATCTCCTCGTCCGTGTTCACCACCCTCATGCCACGGCCACCGCCTCCGCCCGAAGCCTTCAGCATGATGGGGTAACCGATCTCCTTGGCTTTGACCTTGGCGTCCTCGGCGTCCCTCAACGGGTCCAATGTACCTGGCATGACCGGGACCCCGACCTTCTTCATGAACGCCCGGGCGGAAAGCTTGCTACCGAGGCTCTTCATGGCCCGAGGGTTCGGCCCTATGAATACGAAGCCCTCCTCCTCACAACGTTGGGAGAACTCCGTCTTCTCTGAGAGGAAACCGTAACCAGGATGGATGGCCTCGACCTTCATGCGGCTGGCCACATCGAAGATCGCATCCATATCGAGGTAGCCGATGCCGCTCTCATGGGCGGACAGCTCAACGCTCTTATCGGCGAAGGACACATGCTTACAGTGCTTGTCGCTCGGAGTATAGATGCCAACGGTAGGTATCCCTAGGCGTTTGCACGTTGCCATTACGCGGATGGCGATCTCACCCCGATTTGCGACCAACACTCTCTTGAACACGTTACATCCCTCACGGCAGGCAGGCTACCATGCGATTCCTTCGCAGGGTATATTCATACTTTTTAAATAATTTTCCTCTAACAATTGAGAGTATTTTTAACATTATTCGTATTGAATCTTCGTAAATATAGTCCTTTTGAATTTATATTTCATCAGATATCATATGCCACAGGATGTCTTCGAAATTCGTAGATGAGTTAGCATCATTGTAACGGTCTCGTTATAGACCTCGATCGTGGCATGATTCCTTCGTGGTCAAATGATCGCGACGAACAATAAGAGGTATAAGAGGATCAAAAGGGACGACGGGGCAGGAATCGAGGGGCTTCCCCTGCAACTGATGGTGCTGGTCTTGATCGCCGGCGTGGGGACCGCGGTGATGATGGGTTGGATGAGCGGGCTATCTGCGCCTAGCTCGATCGGCTCCATTCACGTCGACACTGACCAGATCGTGCTTCAGGATGCGGATCATGATGGCACCTACACTGCTGATGGTGTTAAAATCACGGTAACCGTCCTTGACCAAAATGGGGACGCAGTGGATGGCGCAACAGTCGTTCTAAATGGTTGTCAGATAACTGATGGAAATGGGAGGGGCCCTCATGGGGTAACGGATGAGAACGGCGAGGTTCGCTTCAGCAACCTCGATATCGCCTCCTTCGGCGGCAGTGTGGCGTTCGTCAAGGTCACAGCCGCAAAGAGCGGGATGGGGACGGATTCCTCCACCAGCATCCCTGTGGTTTGCGGGTGATGGCATGAGAATCTCTGACGACAAGGGCCTTGAGGGCATGCCCCTTAAATTGGTCATCATTTCCATAATGATATCAATCTGTGCCCCCGTCCTCTCCAACGCCCTTCGATCTTATGAGGATGAATCCGGGTCCATCCTGCTGCAAGACGCGTTGGAGATGATACATGGCACGGTGGAAGAGGTCTATCTGTCAGGACCAGGTAACTCCCGGAGCC
>JACXTP010000077.1 GCA_016919625.1 Methanomassiliicoccaceae archaeon | reverse complement strand
GGTACTATTCCTGCGGAGGAGGCGGTGACGGATGGAGATGGGGGAGCTTAACGGTCTTCGCAGAAAATATGATATCTCCCTTTACTAACTACGCCCTGTGCTCTGGGAAGCCCTGGTCCTACTGGTCGGTCTATTCATCATTTATGTCGGGGGAAGGATGCTCATCTCCGGTGCTTCTAGTGCCGCTACCGAGCTAGGCCTCACCCCGCTAGTGGTCGGTGCCACCATAGTCGCCTTCGGCACCTCCGCTCCCGAGTTCTTCCTCGCGGTATTCTCGGCATTGGAAGGTGAGGCTCAGGTTTCCGTCGGGAACGTAATCGGGTCGAACATCAACAACCTGACTTTAGTGCTGGGCGTTTTCGCTGTCATCCTTCCGATAGTATGTGGTTTCGACACGGTGAAGAGGGAAGCATATGCCGCGCTCCTCGCCATAGGCCTCATGGCCATCTTTGCCTCGGATGGAGAGCTGGAGCGATGGGAGGGGGCATTGATGCTGGTCGCCTTCATCGGGTACCTGGTATATTTGCGGCGGTGTTTCCGCGGTTGTGCCTATGTGGAGGAGAAGGCGATCAGGAAGAAGGACCAGCGCGTGCTACTCAAAGGTGTCGCATTCATCATGATCAGCATCGGTGCCCTGGCACTAGGGGCGGAGCTGACAGTGAGCTCGGCCGTAGACCTGGCGACCCAGTTGGGCGTCAGTACTCTGGTGATCGGCATCACCGTCGTATCCGTGGGCACGGTGCTCCCGGAGATAACCGTGAGCATAATCGCGGCCCGGGCGAAGCAACAGGACATCGCCATAGGCAACCTGCTCGGGACGCTCATCTTCAACACCTTGGTGGTGGCGGGGACAGCGGCGGCTATCTCTGGAGTGGCCTTCGCCCTGTTCGACGTGTACTTTGGCCTGGCGATGATCTTCGGCCTGATGGTGGTGGTGTTGGCCGCGTTGCGCTACCGGGGAGCGATTTCAAGGGTCGGGGGAGCGGCGTTGCTGGCCGTCTACGCCGTCTTCTCGTTGGTCATAGTGTTATGGGGCTGATCAGCCCTTCATGACCCCTATGGGGACGAGCTTGACCACCGGCCGGGCCAGGCCAGCACCGTGCACGACCTTTACGACCTCGTCCACGTCCTTGTACGCGCCAGGCGCCTCCTCCAGTATGCCGTCCCTGGTGGAGGCCTTGACATAGATGCCGCGGGACTCCAGGTCCTGACGGATGCCGTTGACGGTGTACTTACGGATGGCCGCCTCGCGGGACATGACCCTGCCCGCACCATGGCAGGCCGAGCCGAACGCCTCCTTCATGACCTGTTCCTGGCCCACCAGTACGTAAGAGCCCGCGCCCATGTCGCCGGGGATGATGACCGGCTGACCTACGGCTCGGTATTGCTCCGGCACCTCCCGTCGGTCCTTGGGGAAGGCCCTGGTCGCCCCCTTGCGGTGCACATAGACCTTGCGGCGCTTGCCATCGACGTCGTACTCCTCCACCTTGGCTATGTTGTGGGCAACGTCATAAACGTGGCGCATGTCCATGTCCTCGGCCTTGCGGCGGAACACGGTCTCGAAGCTCTGCCTGACCCAGTGCATTATCATCTGCCGGTTCGCCCAGGCATAGTTGGCGCCGCACTGCATGGCGGCGAAATAGTCCTCGCCCTCCTTGGAATGGGTGGGCGCGCAGGCCAACTGCCGGTCCGGTAGTATCATGTTGTTGTTCTTCACCGCCCGCTCCATCACCTGCAGGTAGTCGGTGGCGATCTGATGCCCGCAGCCGCGCGAGCCGCAATGAATGGTAACTGTGATCTGTCCCTCGTAAAGTCCGAAGGCCTTCGCCGCCTCGGGGTCATAGACCTTCTCCACTCGGTCCACTTCCAGGAAATGGTTGCCAGAGCCCAATGAGCCGACCTGGGGCACGCCGCGCTGTTTCGCCTTGGAGGAGACCTTGCTCGGGTCCGCCCCTTCCATGCGCCCACCTTCCTCGGTGGTGCGCAGGTCCTCCTGCCATCCGTAACCGTTACGGACCGCCCATTCCGCACCGTCCCTCAGAATCTCGTCGATCTGGGAGCTGGCCACGTCCACCACACCCTCAGAGCCTACCCCTGCCGGGACATTCTTGAACATGATGTCCACCAGCTCCTTGATCCTTGGCTTGACATCGGCCTCGGTCAGGTTGGTTCGGATCAGCCTCACGCCGCAGTTTATGTCGAAACCGATGCCGCCAGGAGATATCACGCCCTCCTCGGCGTCCATGGCCGCCACGCCTCCGATCGGGAAGCCGTAACCCCAATGGATGTCAGGCATGGCCAATGATTTCCCTACTATCCCCGGAAGGCAGGCGACGTTGGCCGCTTGCTCGGGGGAGTTGTCCTGGCAGATCATCTCCATCATGTGCTGGTCCGCGTAGATGACGGCGCTGGTGCGCATTCCGCCCTTGTAGCTCTGGGGGATCTCCCAGCGGTAATCATCGAGTTTGTGAATGGGACCCTTCCAAACCATTTTCTCACTTCCGTCCTATCATTAAATGCCGGTCATAGATAAACCTTTCAAATCCAGACCAAGTTATCCTTTTTGATTTTCAGAGGCTAAGCGGTATAAGTGCCATCCTCCCTCCAATGGGTTAGATGTGGCTCAGCCTGAGTCCGTATTCGCTGCTCTCGCTGCTAGTGGGAGTCATGGCCCAGATCATTGGGCTTTACGTGCTGAGGCGCAGCCCTGACTCCCGCACCATCCGGATGATATTCGTCATCGCCCTCATCTTCACGATAGGGGCGTTGCTAGACTTCTTGATGCTCATCGCCCCAAGCGAGACGGTGGCATTGGGCTTGGCTCGGGCATTGGTGTTCTCGCTGGTGCTGGTCTTCGCTACCTACATGTACCTGGCGATAATGATGTTGCCCCGTCGCTACCAGGAGGCGTTGGAGGCGCGCAAGGTATTGATATGGGGGTTCATCATCGCCTCCGCCCTGTTCTGCGCATGGAACGTGCAAACGGTGCACAGGGACGGCTTCGGCTGGGCGATCTCCTTCGAGGGCGGCCTCGGAGTGACCATCGTCTACGCACTGGCATACACCCTGATCGCGGTTTTCCTCTTGATATACACCTGTTACCGGAGCAAGGAGCCTGACCTCTGGAGGCAGAACCTGTTGCTATCCTTGGCCATGATTATGCCCTTCCTCTATGGCCTAGTGCTCGGCATCATCGACCTTTACGTCCACAACGACTTCCCGCGCGTGCTCTCCCCCGCCTTCCTGGTCAGCATCGCACTCACCGGCTATGCCGTGCTTCGCTACAGGCTGTTCATGGTGGCGCCGCAACGCGAGGACCACAGCCAGCTCCGCGCGCCCACCGCCCCGAGGACGCAGCTCCGTCCGGGACAGGGGTACCTGTTCGAGGCCAAGCGTTCCGACAAAGCCTATGAGGTGTTTTTGGACGCGTTGCGAGAAGGCAGGGAGGGACTGGTGATATCCAGGGAGCATCCTGACATCGTAAGGCAGAAGTACTCACTGGCAAAGACCCCGATCGTTTGGCTCACCAGCCATCCTGGCAGCGAAAGGGTGGACCCCACGAACCTCTCCATACTGCAGCACACGGTCAACGAGTTCCTCAAACGCAGCAAGGAGGCGGTCATCCTGTTGGACGGGGTGGAGTATCTGATCCTCAACAACCGGATGGAGAAGGTGCTGCAGGTGGTGCTAACCTTGAAGGATGAGGTGGCCATCAATGAAGGGATCCTGCTTTTGCCGGTGGACCCAGAGACCTTCGAGACCAGGGCACTGGCATTGTTGGAGCGCGACTTCGAGATAGTGGGCTGCCCGGCGGGCGAGGCGCCTTTCGCGCACAAGACCGTCAGCACAGCACCGATCAAGGCATGAGAATAAGGGGGCCGCGATCGCGATTTGAACGCGAGTCTAGGGATCCACAGTCCCACAGGATGACCAAGCTACCCCATCGCGGCCATGATGTTCTCGGCAACTCATTTCGATAGATAAAGGTTGCCATCCCCAGCCTGATGGGTACCAGCATCTCCGGTCGAGACGGGAAGGACCGGTCTCGAACTCTCATTCCGGCCTAGAAGAACGTGTCATGCCAGACGGCTAGAGCGTAGAGGTTCCAGAAGGCTCTGGGCCGGTGAAGGCTTTTCCTCTCTGCCTGAATCACCCATTTTCCCAGGTTCGCCGGGTCGGTGATGGATCGTACCAATGGATTGGAGGTTATCCTCTCCACCGCGGCCTCCCCTACCTCTCCCCTCATCCATTCTGATACCGGGGTGGAGAACCCCATCTTCTTCCGGGCGAGTATGGTGTCAGGAAGCCTACCATGGAGGGCCAGGCGAAGTATGTGCTTCTCGGTACGGCCTTTCAGCTTCATCTCGGCCGGGAGGGAGAAGGCCAGCACCGCCAGGCTTTTATCCAGGAGGGGAAGGCGCTCCTCCACCGAATTCGCCATGTTGGCCTTGTCGGCCTTCATCAGATAGCCTTCCGCCATGCGGTTGCGGAGGTCATTGTAAAGCAACCGGTTCAGGTCCCCAGAGATACCTTGGGGCGACCACCCCATGCCCTCCAGGTCGGGGCCGGGGGTCCCGGTAAGCCATTTCAGCTCCCTAGGGCTGAGCTCACGGGTGGAGATGGAGAGGCAGCGGTCCAGGTCCCCCTCCTCCAGCATGGAGAGCTCCTTCTCCATCCCGTTCCGGCGCAGGTCGCCCCGCCCCGGGAACAGAAGGGCGACCCGATAGGCCAGCCCCCCCACCGCCCTCCACGATCTCAGGCGGTGCATCTGCAAACAGCGCCAATAGTTGTCGTAGCCGGCGAACAGTTCATCGCCACCCTCACCGGCCAGCACCACCTTGACCCATTTGCACGCCTCACGGGATAGGAAGTAGTTGTTCAGGATGGCGGCGTCGCCCACCGGCTCGTCATGATGGTAGGACACCTTTTCGATCGCGCTCAGGACCATACCCTCGTCCACCATGATCTCGTGGTGCTCCGTCCCCGCATGCTCCGCCACCATTCTAGCGAAAGGAAGCTCGGAGACCGTGGGGAAGCCAAGTGAAAAGGTGTGGAAGGTGTAGTCGGCCAACGGCCGTGACAGGGCCACCACAGCCGACGAATCGATTCCTCCGGAGAGATAGGCCCCGATGGGCACATCGGCGATCATTCGCTTTCTCACCGAAGCTTGGAGGTGGGAAAGCACCTGTTCGGTCGCCTTGACCTCCGTGATCGCCACCGTCCCCCCGTGTACGTCCCAGTACTTCCTCAGCTCCACCTTTCCCCCCTCGACCACCATTAAGTGGCCGGGGGGAAGCTTCCGCACCGAGCGGAACATGGTTGAGGTACCCCGGGTGTACTGGTAGCCCAGGAAGCATGCCACCATGTCTAGGTCCACCTCCTTGACGATCCCCGCCGCCAGTAGGGCCTTTATCTCGGAGGCGAAGAAAAAACCCCTCTGCTCCTGGCAATAGTAAAGGGGCTTCTTTCCGAAGGGATCCCTGGCCAGGGTCAGTCTGCCCCTCCCCAGGTCATAGATCGCCAGGGCGAACATGCCATCCAGGCGTTCTACGAATCCATCGGGGTCGTCTTCATAGAGGTGGACGATGACCTCCGTGTCGGACGACGTAGCGAACCGGTGTCGCGGGCTCAGTTCCGCCCTGAGCTCCTTGTAGTTGTATATCTCACCATTGAACACCACCCAGATGGTGCCGTCCTCGTTGGAGAGGGGCTGGTGCCCGGTGTTCAGGTCGATGATGCTCAGGCGACGATGCCCCAGGCCCACCGCCTTGTCCACGAAGTAACCGGAATCGTCCGGCCCGCGATGCTGCAGAGCGTCGTTCATCCTTCGTAGGAGTGCTCTGTCCTCCAACCCGATAAATCCGCATATGCCACACATGTTCAGGGTTGGACCGATGGGCCGGCGATCAGAATGATTTCAGAGGTGATCTTCAGGGTTGACATGGGACGGTCGATGGGACGGAGGAGGTATATGGAACCATAGACCTTGTCAGCTATGATCGGGTCGTACGGGGATCTCAAACGATTACCTTACCGAGCCCTCTAATGGTCAACGATAGATATTAACTATGCAAAAAGGGGCTTCAGGGACGATGTGAACTAGATCGTCCTCTTTCTCACCGCTCACTCGTAAGGGAAGACCGCATACATGATGGCGGTCTTGGCCCGGTCCTCCTCGGGATGCTTCTCCGCCAGTGCCCTCAACCTCTCGTCCAGCTCGATTATCAAGGACTCGGCCTCCCTCATCGATTCTGGGTTGTTGGGGATGATGATGTAATTGGCACCGAAAGGGTACTTGGGGCGTTCCCCGACCTTCATGAAGTAGGAATCGCGCTTCTCGTCCAAGGTGGAGATGCCATGGTTCAGGATGCCCTTGATGGCGCCAAGCGCCGCGAAGACCAGGTCCAGCCGCTCCCCGATCTCCACATCCTCCTCGTCCGCCGCAAAGGATATCATGCCAGGCTCGAAGGCGGAGCGATAGTACTTCTCCTGGAGGTTGCCCACCATCTCCGTCCTGGTCTGGGAGATGAGACTGGCCTCGAGCAGGCGCTTGATGTGGTATTGAGCGTTCTGGATGCTCATCTGCAAAAGGTGTGACACCTGAGAGGTCGTCATCTCGCGCATGGATAGGAGCGATAGTATGGCGAGGCGGTTGGGGTCTGAGAGCACCTTGATCTGTTCCACTCCGATCTTTTTCATTTCGCTCAAATCCACCTTTACTGAAATAGTGACATGGGAATGCTTAAATATTTCTAATATTATCGTTCAAATAGCATTTGAGCGATGCAATTACAATTGAAGGTGACAAAATGTTCATTAAAAAGAAATCAAATCCAACAAAGGTCGATTCCACCACCTCCTTGGCCCCGATGTACACGTTCGTTCGGTAAAGGGGCAGGTGCGCCTAAAAACCCTTCAAACCCTCCCCTTTTTGAAATATTTTTTATAAAATGTACTGGATGGCCTGTCGATGCGTGACCGGCTCGCCCTCATCCTCCCCACCGCCCTTATCGTCGCGGCGGAGGCGGCCTTCTTCCAAGGCCTACTGACAACCAGCCTGTCCGTCCATCTTTTCAACATCTTCCTGTGCGTGGTCCTGGTCATCGTCACGAAGCGTTCAGAGGACCTCTACGCCTCCTTCATCCTGGTCTCTCTGCTCCGCGTTCTAAACATAAGCATGCCCCGTTTCTTCGAGCTCTCCCTCTACCTCTTCATCTTCATCTACCTGCCCATCATCATCGCCGCCTTCATCTTCTGGTACGTCCTGAAGGTGCCCGAGGGTCGAAAGATAGACGGGCCTTTGTTGTGGCGGTTCCTTAACGGCGTCGGTCCGGACGACGCCCCCACCTTCCGCTGGGCGTACGTGCCTTTGGCCCTAGGGATCGGCCTGGTCCTGGCGTTCCTGGAGTATTGGGTGCTCAGCCCGGAAGCGTTAGTTCCCAGCATGGGCCTCGGAGACCTAATTCTCTTGATGACGGTCATGGTGGTCTTTGTAGGACTAGGTGAGGAGCTGGTATTCCGCGTCGCCCTTCAGGAATCGGTACAGGAGCGTTCCACAATCATCTTCGCCATTCTGTTCTCATCGTTCATGTTCGCCATCATGCACAGTGGTTACGAGTCGGTCCCTTACCTCTTCTACGTGTTCTTCGTGGGGGTGGTGCTCGGCGTAGCATATTGGAGGACGAGGAACCTGCTGTTCGTCGCGTTCATTCACGGCTTCATCAACTTCTTCCTTTTCTCCTTCCTGCCCAACGGGTGGTGGCCGTGGTGAGCCATATCGAATATGAGCGTGCTTGGACAAACTTTAATACCCAGTAACATATTTTAGCCAGCTGATGGTAGGTAACACGTGCGATGGGACCGTGGCCGTTATTCCTGCCTATAATGAGGAGCTCACCATAGGCAGCGTCGTCATCCTGACCAAACCATATGTTGACCGGGTCATCGTGGTGGACGATGGGTCCTCCGATCGCACCGCCATTATCGCCATGCAGGCCGGCGCGGAGGTGCTGCGCATGGACCGGAACGGGGGCAAGGCCAAGGCGGTCCAGCTCGGTCTCTCTAAGGCTCAGCGGGATTCGCCCCGTTGCGTGGTGCTGCTGGATGGAGACGGCCAAATGAACCCGTCGGAGATACCGCAGGTGGTAGGGCCGGTCCTCAAAGGCGAGGCGGACCTTGTGATCGGTTCGCGCTTTGTAGAAGGCGGCGCCGAGGTCCCGAGGCACAGGCTGATCGGCATCAACGTGCTCAACAAGGTCACCAACATGAGCTCCAACGTCAACCTGACCGATACCCAGTCAGGCTATCGTGCCATGTCCGGGGCGGCGCTGGGATTCCTGGACTTCAACTCTTCCTCATACAATATCGAGTCTGATATGATCGCGCACTTCGCCTCCAATGGGCTTGTCATCAAAGAGGTGCCGGTACAGGTGCGTTACGATGTGCCCAACGGTCACAAGCAGAGCCCCTTTAGGCATGGGCTTTCCGTGCTCTCCAGGGTCATAGGTTTCGTGGGCTACAAACGGCCATTGCTCACCTTTGGTATCCCTGGGGGCATCCTTTTCGTGATGGGGTTCCTCCTCGGCCTATTGACGTTCATGGAGGTCCAGGTCCTTTTCGATTGGACCCTCTTCGCCCAGTCCATCGCGGCGCTCTCGTTGTTAGGCGTGGGCCTATTCCTGATATTCGCCGCCCTGATCCTCAACTCGCTTGGTGTCCTGATGGACCAGCGCGGCACGAGATCGGACCCGGACGGTTAGGGCCGATTTTCTTTTGCTCGACAGCATTAAGCATCCAGATACACCAAGTGGGAACAGCTGAGCCTTGCCTCTGTCCACTGTGAATCATTTCTTTTAATTAGGAGGCATCGTTCTTCTGATTCCTTCAAGATCCCAGGGGTGGCCATCAGTTGACAGGTAAAAAACGCGACATGATCTCGATATTGGACGTGCAGGAGGACCTGCTGGAAATTCTCGACTTGGCCGAGGAGCTGAAGAGCGGTCGATATGACGGTAGGATGCCCTTGCAGGGCAAGATTCTGGCCATGATATTCGAGAAGTCGTCCACCCGTACCCGGGTCTCCTTCGAGGTGGGCATGCTGGAGTTGGGGGGACATGCCCTGAACCTGAGCATGAAGGAGCTGCAGCTGGGTAGGGGAGAGACGGTGGCCGACACGGCCAAGGTCCTGTCCCGTTATGTCGATGGCATCATGTACCGCGCCTACCAGCACACTATGATGTTGGAGCTGGCGCAGAACGCCACCGTTCCAGTGATCAACGCCTTGGATGACGTGGAGCACCCCTGTCAGACCATGGCCGACCTCCTTACCATCAAGGAGCACAAGGGAGACCTGGCCGGGCTAAGGCTGGCCTATCTGGGT
Source organism: Methanomassiliicoccaceae archaeon (assembly GCA_016919625.1). Lineage (GTDB taxonomy): Archaea > Thermoplasmatota > Thermoplasmata > Methanomassiliicoccales > UBA472 > JACXTP01. The sequence goes on along the minus strand of JACXTP010000077.1, from coordinate 12,206 downwards.
GACGGCAACAACGTATGCAATTCCCTCATGCTCGGGGCCGCGGTCTGCGGCATGAACTTCGTGGCCGCCTGCCCTAAGGGTTACGAGCCGAGCGTTGAGCTTACCAAGAAGGCACAGAGCATCGCTAAGAAGAAAAAGGGTTCGATCCAGATCGTCGAAGACCCGCTGAAGGCGGCCAAGGGTGCGGACGCGGTCTACACAGATGTATGGGTCTCGATGGGCCAGGAGGCGGAGGCGAAGGAGCGGGAGCGCATCTTCATGCCCTACCAGATCAATCGAGAGGTGATGCGGGCGGCAAAGAAGGACGCCATAGCCATGCATTGTCTTCCGGCGCATCGGGACATGGAGATCGCAGCCGAGATCATGGACGGGCCGCAGAGCGTGGTGTTCGACCAGGCAGAGAACCGCCTTCATACCCAGAAGGCCCTGTTGTACAAACTGCTGGGCGACTGAAAGGCCTAAATGCGGCGCAGTTGCTCGCCTATGACCAGGTCCGCCTCGTTCAAGAACAGCATCTCGGTATCAGTGGGGATGGTCGCCCCAGCGGCGATGTTGTGACCTCCACCGGTCCCTCCCACCTTCTCCGATGCTAGCTTAATGGCCCGGGCCAGGTCGAGACCTTGCTCCACCAGGTCCCTCGTGCCCCGTCCCGAAACCTTCACCTTGCCCTCGGGGGTCTCCGCGAAGGCGAATATCGGGACATCGTTGGGGATCTCCCCGGAACCAAGGATCATGCCTGCCACAATGCCCACCACGGTATCCTCCACCGGAAGGGCGAACGACGTTCCGCCTTGGATGTATTGCAGATTAGTCAACCTCTTGGTGCCATATCCTTTGACGATGGTTATGGCCTCGGCCAGGTTCTCCCGGTGCCTGCGCAGGTTGTTCAGCGCCTGCCTCCAGTTCTCGTTCCTATCGCCTATGCAGACCTGAAGACCGACCTCTGCCTTGCCATAACGGCCACAGGAGTTGAGCAAGGTGGCGAACTCCTTGGCGTCGCGGAGCTCGGTGCCCCTCTCCTCCTTGGTTAGCACATAGACCTCTCCCAAGAGACGATGTACCTCTTTCACTTGGTCGTTATCCAAGAGCAGGTCCACTAGGCCGTTCACGACCACCTTCCTCTCCGCCTCATCGAGGTCCGTCCAACAACGCCATCTCTCCCGTCGCCTCAAATCCACACCCAGGTCAGCCAGGAAGCTCATGCATCCCCGTTCGCTGTTGCTCAGGCCAGGGAGGATCGGGTCGGAGGCGTACTGGAGCAGCTTGGCGATCGGTCGGGTCTCCCGGCCGAAGAGACGGAGGTCCAGGTAGAAATCGAGCGTGTCCCCTTCCTTCCCGTCCGACACGACCGCACGGTTGAGACCGACCAGACGGCACTTGCCCGAATCCTGGAAATCCCCTACCGCGCCGACTATCGCCACGGGGGCTAGGTCGACATTACCTTGGTCCATCGCCTTGGCGACCCAATAGGTCGTCCCAGAGCCGCTTATCTCGGTGGACCCATCGAAACCGAAGGCATGAGGGTTCAGATGCAGGTCCTCGGACACATAATCGAAAAGGGTCATCTTTCGTTTGGCGCTGGAAGGCGCGTCAGTGTTGATCGTATGGTGGTCCGTGACCACCAACCCCTTCCTCTTGAATGTGGAGAGGTACCCGGAGCCGAGGTCGACCAGCCAGACCAGCTCAGCCGCGTCGTTGTCCACCTTGACGATCTCTTCCGTGTCGATCTTCTTTGCGTAGCGCACCTTGTGCTCGATGCCCGCCCTTCGCAAGGCGGACGAGGCGATGGCGGCGGCGGTTATGCCATCGGCGTCTATGTGGCCGAGAACGGTTACCGTACTGGCCTGGAGCAATCGCTCCGCCACTTCCTTGGCCTTATCATCGAAGCCCCGGCGGTCCCCGGCGACAGCGTCAGCGCCCATGGGCCATGGCCTCCTTGGCACGGAGCACTAGGCCGCGGTGCACATGCCGGGCCACCTCCTCCAGGTTCCTTGTGTCCTCCACGTTGTAACGCATGAGCAGTTTCAAGGCGTTCTCGCTGCCCTTCCTCTGCCATAGATGCCAGAGATAGACCGCCTCCTCACCGGTGACGAACTCCACCTCCCTCGGTCTGGCGATGCCCAAGCGTTTCTCCACTTCCTTCAGTCCTCCCTTCCAATCCAGCCTGCCACAGCCATGGCGGAGGTCGAAATGAGGCACGCGGGGGACTGTGAAGGGGAACTCCTTATGCAACCGGGGCAGGTCGAAGGAGGCTCCATTGTATGTGACCAGCATCTTAGTGCCTTTCAGCGCCTCCTCCAGTGCTGTCGAGCTCAGGCCCAGCCCGCGCACCAAGGTGGTGGTGTGTCCATGCCGGTGCACGCTCACCATCGTGACCACCGAATCCCCGCCAAGCCCGTCCGTCTCGATGTCCAGGTAGGCGCAGTCCTCCTTGAAGGATTCGAAAAGGCGCCACTGCTCCACGGTGGGAAGAAGAGAAGAGAAGTAACCGCTCTCCCCCTTGGCCAGGAACGAATCGGCGGTGTTGAGGCACTGGTCCAGATCGCTCTTGCGCGCCTTGGAGAAACCCTTCATGTGGCCCCGACACAAGAAATCGTCCCAGTCTAGCACCCCCTCCTGCCACAGGGTGAGCTCGCGGCGCGGGCCGACCTTGGGCAAGATTATGAAGGAGTTACGGATCATCGACACCTCCCAGCATGCGTCATCGTTATATCGTTTTCCCAAGGTGCTTTGAAAGTGATGTGGTAGTTCATCGGGGCCGTTTCGATCGTTTTCATGAACCAATGCGATGGGGTATTATAATGTGGCCATCGATATCGCCTCCGTTCCATGAGCGATGACTGGAAGAATGGTCTCAAGGTGCTTGTGGTCACCCCTGACTACCCGCCGAACCTGGTGGGCGGGTGCGCGCTCAGCTGCCAACTGCTGGTGGAAGGGTTGCGCTCCCGGGGTATCCGCACTGACGTCCTCGCTTTCAATGGCGACCTCCGATCCCCGGTGGTGACCGAGCGGGGCACCGTCCGTTATTTCGAGCACAGGGAGACCTTGCTGGGCCTCAACTATTCCGCCTTAGCGGAGATGCTTCACCTCAAGGAACGCTACGAAATCGTTCACGTCTATAATTGCCAACAGATCCCGGCGGCAGTGATCTATGCCCGCCGACGTGGCGCCAAGGTGGTGGCCACCCTGAACAACATGGTACCGGTCTGCACCAACCCTTCGGACTATGAGCCGGTCCGTTGCCAGGAGTGCGATCCACTAGAATCGCTGAGATGCGCGATGCGCAAGCGCACCACGCCGGCGGTGAAGGCGTTCATGCCGGTGCACTGGGCCCAATGGCAGGGCCTACGCTACTATGCCAAGGAGGTGGACGAATACATAGCCCTCTCCGAGGAGACCAAGGCAGCCTATGTCCTGGCCGGTTATGACGACTCGCGCATCCACCTCATCCCCAACATGTTCGATCCCGAAGTGACCTCGCTCGCACAGGAGTTCTCGGAGAGGCCGGTTAAGGACCACCAGGCCGTGGTCTACATCGGTCGGTTGGAGGTGGAGAAGGGGATCCAGACGCTGATAGCAGCGTTGGCGTCTCTAAAACGGAACGACGTGAAGCTCTATCTCGTCGGAAGAGGGGAGTACGAACCGGAGCTAAGGTCCCTGGCGATCGATCAGGGGATCGCAGACCGCGTGGTCTTCGTCGGCTTCGTGGGCAAGGAGGAGGTGGCCCATTATTACCGCCTCGCCGACGTCTTCGTTCATCCCGCCCTATGGCCTGAACCCTTCCCCCGCACCTTGCTTGAGGCCTTGGCCTTCGATGTCCCGCTCATCGTATCCGACCGCGGGGCATCATCGAACGTGCTAGGCAAGGCGGGCACGACCTTCCCGGCGGGGGACACAGCCCAACTGGCCGCCTGTCTGTTCGTGGTGCTCGGCAGCGCGGAGAGGAGGGAGGAGATGGTTCTGCTCGGCCATCAGGTATTGGAAAGGTACTCGCCGCAAAGGGTCATGGGCGAGATCGTCGAGCTATACCGTCGCACCCTGTCCCGGTGAAAGACATTATCTAGGCCTTGCTGGTTTTTCACACCCGTTGAGCACCATGGACTTCGAGAACGTCAACACCCACTACCGCATGTCCCGGAGAGGGCGGGAAGGAGAGTATCATAGCCGTTTTGATGCCGAGGTCGCTGCCTTCACTGATGAGCTGCGCTCCCCCAGGGAGTTCAATGTCATCGTAGGGGGGAAGAGGTTGCCTAGCCGGTCCTTCTTCGACGACGCATCCCCGATAAGCTCTGACCTCCTGGTGGGGAGGTTCGCCCGGGGCACCAAGGAGGAGGTGGCCCAGGCGGTCGCTGCGGCAGACCTAGCCTACCTGACCTGGTCCAGGACCGACCTCTCCGAGAGGTTGGGCATCTTCGCCAAGGCCGCGGACCTGATGGAGCGTGACCTATTCCGCCTGGCGGCGGCTCTCACCTTTGACAACGGCAAGGACCGCCACGAGGCCATCGCCGAGGTGGACGAGGCCATCGATTTCATCCGGTTCTATGTCAAGGCGATGCGCGACAACAATGGCTTCGAGCAGGAGACGCTCCAACCCTATCACGACGAGAGGCCGCACAGCCTGCTCAGGCCCTACGGGGTGTGGGCCGTGGTCTGCCCCTTCAATTTCCCTCTGGCCATCAGCTGCGGCATGGCCACCGGGGCCATGATCACCGGCAACACGGTGGTGGCAAAGCCAGCCTCCCCCGCTCCGCTGTCGGTCTTCCTATTGCATGACATCCTCGAGGCTGCGGGCCTACCGCCGGGTGTCTTCAACGTCGTCACCGGTTCTGGCTCCGAGGTAGGGGATACCTTGGTGAACCATGCGAAGGTATCGGGGATTGTCTTCACCGGTTCCAAGGACGTCGGTTACAAGCTCATCCGGGAGTCGCTCGCCCGCTTCCCCCGCCCGGTCATCGCCGAGATGGGGGGCAAGAACCCAGCCATCGTCAGTCAGGCGGCCGACCTGGCCATGGCGGTCAAGGGGGTGGCCCAGGCCGCTTTCGGCTTCAGCGGCCAGAAGTGCTCCGCCTGCTCCCGCGTCTATGTGCACGAACAGGTGATCGATGTCTTTGTGGAGATGCTCGCCGCCTTCGCTGGACGGTACCGCATCGGAGATCCCCGGGAAAGGGACACGTTCATCTGCCCCATCATCCACCCCAAGGCGGTGCAGGACTACGAGCGCTATGTGACCATGGCTCGCCAGGACGGCAAGGTGGTCCTGGGCGGAGAACGCCGGACGGAGGGCGCGATGGCCTTGGGCAACTATGTGGAGCCGACCATCATCACCGGTCTTCCCGAGGGCCATCACCTGGTCAAGAACGAGATGTTCCTGCCCATACTATGTGTCCAGAGCTATTCGGACCTAGAAAGCGCGGTGCGTAACGCCAACGACGTGGACTTCGGTCTCACGGCGGGCATATACTCCAATTTATCCCACGAGGTCGAGTACTTCTTCGATCACATCGAGGCTGGGGTGTGCTATGCCAATAGGGCGCGCAGCGCCACCACCGGAGCCATGGTCGGAGCCCAACCGTTCGGGGGTTGGAAGGCCTCGGGCAGCACCGGGAAGGGCAGCGGCACGGCCCTGTACCTGACCCAGTTCCTGAGGCAACAGTCGCGGACCATTGGGCAACGATAAGGCCGATAAGATAGAGGCCGCTAGACGGCACCAAATGCTACGTTCGAGGACGAATGCATCAGCAAGGGACGATCAGGACGTGAACGTTGGACTTGCGCAGCACCTCGTCTGAGACGGAACCGAGGGTCATCGAGTGCAATAGCCCCTTTCCGACATTGCCCATCACGATCAAGGTGGCGTCGAACTCACGGGCCGCCTCGATAATATTGTAGGCCGGAGAGCCATAATGCAGATGCGTGTCCAGCTCGCAATTGCCCTTATGGGCCCCCTTCCATTCGGACAGGTCCTTTTTCACCGCCTGGAACTTGTCGTTGTCCTCCACGCTGTACTTGTTCGATGGCACAACATGGAAAAGCACCGCCCTCTCACAACCGCTCTCGTCCAGCTGCTTGAACGTTTCGAGGACGTTCTTGGTGGCCGAGGTGAGGTCCACCGATACCAGCACGCTCTCCAGAAGGGGGGCGCTATTGGTGTTCGGTTTCTTCTTACCGATGGCGAAGAACTTGCCCACTAGGACGGGGACCTTGGTGCGGCGCACCACCTCCAAAGAGACGCTGCCCACCATCAGCTCGGTGGCCTTGGTCTTCCCAGAGGAGGCCATCACTATCACCGAGCTCCTCTCCTTCTTCGCCACCTCGAGGATCTTGTTGGACACTTTCCCCTTCTCCACCACCGTCCGGGCCTTGACGCCTGCTGACACGGCCTTATTGAGAAGGTTGTTCAACGCCAACTCGTCTTCGGGGGGGATATCCCCCTCCACGGTAAGGACATAGAGCAACACCAGTTCCTCCATACCATAACGCTTCAATTGTAGCGCGCATTCCAACTGGTCGGCGGAGACCTCGCTTAGGTCGATGGGAATGAGCACGCGTTTGAACAACATACAGGCATAATTAGATTCGATAGGGTATAAAATTTTACTATCGTTGAAGAGAATTATGTCTGGAGCCCAGGGATGGCACCCCTGGACCCCTAGGAGGTATTGCTTACTTGGAAGCGATCGGCTCCATGAATACGCTCATGTCCAGGTCATAGCTGCTGTCGGCCATGGTGCCGTCCACCATCTCTATCCTGGCGCGAAGCTTGTTGCGCTCCACGATGATCTGCGCGTTCTTGACATTGGACTTGTAGAGGGATATCCTCTTGCCAGCCTGTGTCAGTCGTCTCTCCACGCACTGGATGAAACCCGCCTCTTCCAACAGCCTTATCTTGCGGTAACAGGCCGCGATGGGTATGCCCATCTTCTCGCTGAGCTCGAAGGCCGTCTTGGGCTTGCCCATGGTGGCCAACAGTATCTTCGCAGCGTATTCCTCGGTGATCAATCTCGATGTTTCGAGTGCTTGCATCCTGCACACCTTGAATGATAAAATTTCCCAGGACGATATTTAAAGAAATTGAGGCCAAAATCAATTCTGATTCAAGTTTTTTTCAAAGGCCAGCATATAATATCACAATCGGTCCGGCCTATTATCGGAACGATGAAATACCATCTGATTCGTAATTATGAAAATTGATCGAGCATACCGTTAAGCCCTGTTCGGAGATAGTGAGGGCGGAGATAATTGCGCACCTTCCAAGCCTTCCCTGGGGTCCGGATGACCAGCGACCTGTGCATATGGATGGAGAGCGAGGCCACCATTGCCATCGCCGACCTGCACATCGGCCTGGAAGGGGTTCTGGAAGCGGAAGGCATGCATCTACCCCGCATACAGACGGAATCGATGCGGGACTCGCTGATGCGCATCGTGGACCGGTACCAGCCGGAGAAGGTGCTCATTTTGGGGGACCTGAAGCATGAGTTCTCCCACAATCTCGGTCAGGAACTGGCCGAGGTTAGGCAGGTGGTTAGGCAATTGCGCGACGGCGCCGAGGTCTGGGTGGCCAAGGGGAACCACGACAACTTCCTGGCGTCATTGGCGAAACAGCTCGACCTGAGGGTGGAAGGCTCATTCCGCCTCGGAGGCGTCTCTATGATGCATGGGCACAGAGATACCAACGATCGTCCCTTGGTGATAGGGCATGAACATCCATCGGTCCGCCTTTTCGACAGCATCGGTGCCTATCTCAAGCTGCCTTGCTTCCTTCATTTCGAAAAAGAGCGCGTCCTGGTCCTTCCAGCATTCTCACCGCTGGCACCAGGTATGGACTTCACTAACGCCACAAAGGGGAGGGCGTTGTCCCCGGTGTTGCGCGATGCGGACGTAGGGGCCGCACAGGTGTACGCCTGCAGCGAGATCGGGCTGATGCACCTGGGACCGGTGTCTGGATTGAAACGCGTCAATCGTTGATCTGCTGGATCTCCTTCTCGTCCTTCAGCTCCTTCATGAGGAAGACGCTGAGTACGGTTCTCACCACCACGATGAGGATCAACAATATCAAGGCATCTATGTCTGGTGCCAGCAAGGTCGAAAGTGCGTCCCCGATGATGAAAAAGTCAAGTCCGAACACCAAGGCCTGGACGAGGTTCTTCTTTATGCGTAGGAAGGAGAAATCAGCCTTCCGCATCGAGTAAAGCGTCATCTGGTAAAGGGCACGGAAACCGCCATAGGAGATGACCACTACCCCAACCAGCTCGAAGAAGAGGGCCAGGTAGTCAATTCCAGTCACTATGTTCTCAGGCAGTTCCATCATTGTCTCTCTTCCTCAGCCGGCTGGCGTCCCGTAGGCTCGGTGGCATGCTCTCCACCCGGTATTCGAAAGGCGCCATATCCGCCCCGTAGACATGGACCTCCCGCTCAGGACCAGGTTGCGAATAGACGCTCTCCATCTTTATTATATTGACAGGGCACACGTCCACACAGGTGCGGCAAGCGATGCAACGGACCCGAGTTATGGTCTGGGTCTTCCTCTCCTTGTCGGTGACGATGGCCTTGGTGGGGCAATTCCGCTCGCACAGACGGCACCAGATGCACCGTTGCATGTCCCACACCACCCTACCCCGGTTGGTGGTAGGTATCTCTGTGCTCTCCTTCGGATATCTTATCGTATCGGGACGGGAGAACAGGTTTTTCAAGGTAGATGTTAGCATGGACATGGCATCACCGGTCCGTGCAACAGACGCAGGGGTCCACCGAGACCGTTATCACCGCGACATCGGCGAAACGACAGCCAGGCACCATCGCCGTGAGCGCCGGTATGTTGACCAGCGCGGGGGTCCTGAGCTTGATCCTGTCGAGCATCGTCGTTCCATTCGCTCTCACATAATACAATAGCTCGCCGCGCGGCGCCTCCACCCGGCCATAGGCCTCTCCGTTGGGGTTCCCTTTCACTGGCACCTGGTAAGGCCCGTCCCTGATCTGTCCTAACGCCTGCCGGATCAGGTCCACCGCTTGGACCACCTCGTCCATGCGCACCATGGTGCGGGCATAGCAATCGCCCTCCTCGTAGTAGATGGGACGGAACTTGATCCCTTCCAAGCCGTACCCGCCGTAGGACGTTAGACGAACATCGTGCGGCAGCCCAGACCCCCTTGAGGTTGGCCCGACCGTGCACCAGTCCACCGCGTCCTTCTTGGTCAGCAGGCCGACGCCGCGCAATCTCCTCCGAAGGGTGATGTCCTTGCGCACGATGCGCTGCAGCTCAAGGAACTTAGGCTCTAATCGGTCCAAGGTCGCCTCTACGTCCATGAGCTGTTCATAGGTCACGTCCTTGCGCAACCCTCCGATGGCGTTCATGGAGTAATGCACCCTCCCCCCGGAGATGCGGTTCACCAGCTGCATGACACCCTCTCTCTCCCTGAAGAACTGCATGAAGAGGTTCTCATAACCGATGGTCTCGGCTATATGCCCCAGTGCCAGGAGGTGGCTGGTGAGTCGTTGGCACTCCATCATGATCAAGCGCACTAGATTGGCCCGGTTCGAGATGGTGACGCCATACATCGTTTCCATGGTCTGGCAGTAGACCGAGGCGTGGTGGTAGGAGCAGATGCCGCACACCCTCTCCGCCAGGAACTGTGTTCGTTTGTAATCCTGGGCCAGGGCATGCTCCATGCCGCGATGGTTGTAACCGAAGTTCAACTCCGCCCCCACCACCACCTCCTCCTCCACCGTGAGACGGAGGTTGAACGGTTCGAGGAAGGCGGCATGCTGAGGTCCGTACGGGACTATGAAGCCATTAGGCATCGGGCTTTACCTCCTTCACTGTCTCCACCTTGATGGGCTTGCGTAACGGGGTCTGTGGGCTGTTCTTGTCCAGCAAGAATCCGCCTTCCAATCCATTGAAGCGGAGCCCGAACATGTCGATGATCTCCCGCTCCATGTAGATGGCCGCCGCGTACAGGTCACGGATGGACTCCAGCTCATCATCCGCCTTGATGACGAACCTTTCATCCATCAGGACGTTCTGGTGATGGAAGGTGTAGATGAGGTCGAAGGTGCCGTCCTGTCGGTCCACGGCGATGATGTCGATAAGTCTCGGCATGTCGGCCTTGCGGGTCATCCTTTCCAATCTCTTCCTGATGTCGTTCGGCGGCGTCGGCCCGTTCATCTCTCTCCCTCCCGCTCCACCTTTTCTTGCCACATCTGGATGCCTTGGACCACCGCATCCATTATCGCTTCAGGACGACAGGAGCAGCCTGGGACATAGAGGTCCACCGGAATTACCTTGTCCACTCCCCCGCAGACGTTATAACAGTCAAAGAAGGGCACACCGTTGGAGGCGCAGTCGCCACAGGCGATGACCAACTTCGGGTCCGGGGTCTGGTTGTAAAGGTTCACAAGCCTCTCCTCCGCCTTTCTGGTGACCGGCCCGGTGATGAGCAATATGTCCGCATGCTTGGGGTTGGCCTTGTTCACCATACCGAAGCGCTCCACATCATAACGGGGCGTCAGCAAGGCCCATATCTCCAGGTCGCAACCGTTGCAGGAGCCGGTATCGAAGTGGAGGATCCAGGGGGACCGCTTGGTCCATTTGGCGGAGATCATGCCAAACCTCCCAGGCCATAGAGCGCCAGGATTATCAGGTTCGCCCCTACCAGCGCAATGCCTATGGTCATGGTGGTTAGTACCACCGCTCCCCTGGTCAATCGCGCTGTGGTGTTGTCTATGACGGCGACCAACACCACCAATCCAATGATCAGGAGGAGGCGGCCCATTAAGGTCCAGAGCGCATCATCGTTTGTATAGAATAGGGAGATGAAACCGAGAAGGATGGCCAGTTCGAACCAGTGGGCCAGCTTGGTGATCCCCAGATAGGGACCTGAGTATTCCACATAAGGTCCGGCCACCAGCTCCTGATGAGCGGTGGCCAGGTCAAGAGGCGATTTCTGCATCTTGATCATAAGCACCGGGATGAGGGCCAGTACCACCAACGGAAGCACGCCGATGAGGTTCCCTTCCAGGCTGTCCACCATGAAGGTGCCCTCGTACCATCCCACGGCGATGATGGCCAGGAAGAAGACCGGCTCATAAGCGACGATCTGCAGCAGTTCGCGATGTGCCCCAAGGTGACTGAACGGGGAAAGCGCGCTGAAAGCCCCTAGGACCAGCATGAAGCTCCCGGCTCCGGAGAGGAAGAAGGTAACCAAGAGGTCACCTCCCATGCACAGCAAGCCCATGGCGCAGGCCTGCAGCAGCAGACCCATAAGGGCAAAGACCACCTGGCCCTTGTTCATTAACAACCCTTCCTTGTCGAAGAGCTTGGCCAGGTCGAAAAACGGTTGCCAGAGGGGCGGCCCGACCCGGTTCTGCAAGCGGGCCGTGAGTATCCGATCGAAACCGAGCAGCAACCCGATGGCAGGCAAGGTGAGCAGGAACAGGGCCAGACCGAAATACCATTCGTTCATGCCAGCACCCCTTCGAAAATGGCCATGGCGATGAGGGATGAGAGCAACGCCATCCCGATGACGTCGCTGATCACCAGAAGGGCTTTTTCCTTGGACTCGCCGAAGAGATAACTGCCCCCCACCTTGAAGCTCCCTCCCTCGCCACAGGTGTAGGCTTGGGAAAGCTCCTCCTTGGTAGGTTTAATGGTATAGAATAGGACAAGCAAAGGGATAATGACGATCAGGAACAGTGGGGCCACTGGTAGGGAGCCGAACTGTGTGGTCAGAGCCCACAGGTCGCCCTGAATTGGATCGATGGTGTAGGTCGTAAGATAGGGGGTGATCAAAGTGTCGATCACATATGGCATCCCTAAGGCCATGGCGAAGGCGGCCACGATCAGGACGAGCAGCGGAAGGGTGAACCCAGGGGATGGTTCCGACCATTTCACCGAAGACCATTTCTCCATCGGTCCGCTGGCCATGGCCCGGCCCAACCATTTGGCGTAATAGGCCATGGGCAAGGCGATGGCGACCGCGAACAAGAAGAGGAACGGCAAGCTCGTCAGGGAGGCCTCCGAGAGCATCCATTTGCCAGCGAAGAGTCCGAAGGCGGGAAGGACCATAAGGAACACCCCTGAGTAAAGGGAGATTGCCAGCATGGGCATGCGTTGGCGCAGTTCCGTCATGTTCTCGATATCCTCGCTACCGGTCTCGTGCTTGACCACCCCTACGGTCAGGAACAAGAGGGCCTTGGAGACGGCATGATAG
>JACXTP010000076.1 GCA_016919625.1 Methanomassiliicoccaceae archaeon | reverse complement strand
GGTGTGTGGCGGAAGGCTCCCATGTTCTTTAAGGTAACCCTCCACAAAATCATTGGTCCGCTTATCGCCACAGTAACCGCTCATCCCCACGATGCCTAATGAACGGCATATCCGTTCCATCTCCTCATCCCGCACCGTCTTGGCGATGATGGAAGCGGCAGAAACCACTGGATAGATGTCGTCCGCTTTGTGCTTGGCCACCAATCGGGGGTGGCATCTGAGCTTGGAGCCGACCGTCCTGGCGAACCGCGCCTCGTTCGTATCGCAGGCGTCCAGGAATGCGTCTGTAGGGGCGATTCGGTCCAGGAGCTCAGCGAACAGTTCGGCTTCGAGCTCGTTGAGGCTGTTCTCCCGAGCGTCGATCTCCTCTGCTGGGACCACCCTGACCTCAACCCTAGCCATCTCGCGGACACGAATGGAAAGTTCTAATCGTTTCGTGGGGGACAGCTTCTTGGAGTCCTTGACCCCGATCTCTCGCAATGGGGCGTCATCGGCGATGGCCACGGCTGCCACCACCAAAGGCCCCATGGCCGGGCCTCTCCCCGCTTCGTCCACCCCGCAGAGCACGACCCTGAGTGTCGTCGCTTCATATTAATGGCTCACATTCAGGCCAAACCTGATATCATCGGCCGTAGGTTCAGTGTACGATACCATGGCAGATGTTTTCTTCGCCGACCTGCGGACCGAGAGCGAGAAGGACAATGTGCCCAACAAGATCGGGCGCCTGTTCAAGAAGGCTGGCCTGGATGGCACGTTCAGCAAGGGGGACCTGGTCGGCGTCAAGACCCATTTTGGGGAGAGAGGGAACACCGCCTTCCTCCGACCGCAGTACCTGGCCAAGGTGGTCGACCTTGTATCCGCCAACGGTGGTAGGCCGTTCCTCACCGACAGCAACACGTTGTACGTAGGCATGAGGGCCAACGCCGTCGACCATTTGGAGACCGCGGCTTTGCATGGTTTCTCTTACCCGGTAGTAAACGCACCTGTGGTCATCGCCGATGGCCTCAAGGGCAAGGACGAGGCCGTGATCGATGTCGATTTGAAGCGATGCCGGTCCATCCGAGTAGGTTCGGCGGCCATGCAAGCGGACAGTATCATGTGCGTCTCCCACATGAAGGGGCATATGCTCACCGGCTTTGGTGGCGCAATGAAGAACCTGGGCATGGGCTTTGGCTCCCGGGCGGGAAAGCTGGACATGCATATGGAGGTGACGCCCCAGGTCAAAAAGGAAAAGTGTCGGGGCTGCGGCACCTGCGTGCGCAAGTGCCCTGAACATGCCATCAAGCTAAGCAAGAGGAAGGCGATGATCGATGATGAGAAGTGCATCGGTTGTGGCGAATGTCTTGTCGTCTGCCCCTATAGTGCGGTGGACTTCGGGGACTGTTGCATGGACTCCACCGCCATACAGGAGAAGATCGCCGAATATTGCTATGGCATCATGAAAGGGCGGGAGGGCCGTTTCGGATTCATCACCTTCATCATGGATGTGGTGCCGTACTGCGATTGTGCTCCCTTCAACGACGCCCCGATCGTGCCAAATGTGGGCATCCTTGCCTCGAAGGACATAGTGGCAATAGACCAGGCGGCGGCGGACCTGGTGAACGGCTCCCCTGGACTGAAAGGGACGAAGCTAAAGAAGGGTATGAAAGTTGGCGATGACAAGTTCAAGGCCCTGTTCGACCTCGATTGGTCCGTGCAACTGGAATATGGGGAGAGCATAGGACTGGGCGAGCGCAGGTACAAACTGACCAAGCTATGATCAACCACGAACATGTTTAGCTACTAAAAAAAAAGTCGATGGGGCATTATTTATAAAACATCCTGAAATGAAGGGGCGGTGATAGCATAGAACTGAGCGATGTCCAGGGGAGGCGCATGACCGGTGGGTTCATGCTCACCCGGGTGGGCGTCACCGGGGTCAAGAAACCGGTGCAGGTCTGCCGCGGGGACAAGAAGGTCACTTTGATTTGCACAATCGACGTGTTCGTCGACCTCCCTTCCAGCCAGAAGGGCTCCCATCTCTCCCGCAATCTAGAGGTCATCTCCGACGTGGTGGAGCAGAGCCTGAGCAAGCCCGTGTCCGGGATCGAGGCGTTGGCCGCGATCATCAGCAAGGACCTGCTGGACCGTCACGAGTACGCGACCCATTCCGAGGCTCACGTCACTGCTGAGTACTTTTTGGAACGCACCGTCCCAAGCGGAAGGAAGACCATGGAGTCCTACAAGCTCCTGGCTAGGGCCACCGACAAGAAAGGGAACGGATTGAAGAAGATGATCGGCGTCGAGGTCATCGGAATGACCGCCTGTCCCTGCGCCATGGAGACCGTCCAGGACCTGCAGAAGGGGAATCTGCGCGACAAGTCATGCGATGGGCCAAATATCACACATAACCAGCGCAACATCACCACGCTCATGATGGAGGTGCCAGAGGCCTTCGATGTGGAGGCGGATGACCTCATAGACATCGCAGAGCGGTCGTTCAGCAGCCCCACGTTCGAGATCCTGAAGCGAGCGGAGGAGGCCCAGGTGGTCATCGTCGCACACCAGAACCCCAAGTTCGTGGAGGATGTGGTGCGAGTGAACCTCTCGCACATCTTGAAGCAATTCACCCATCTGCCGGATGACACAGTGATCACGGTAAGGAGCGAGAGCCAGGAGTCCATCCATAAGCACAATGCCTTCGCGGAGAGGGTCACCACCCTCGGCCAGTTGCGCTGTTGTGACTGATAGGGTGTCTTTATGATCGGGCGATTCAAGGCAGTGGTGTCCGATGTTGATGGCACCATCACCGATGAGTCTAAGCATATCCAATGTCGCGGCATCGAGGCCTTGCGCCAGGCGCAGGAGAGGGGGCTTGTCGTAATGCTGGCGAGCGGAAACGTCCTTCCTGTGGCATATGGTCTTTCAGCCTTCATCGGATTGCGAGGTCCGGTCATCGCCGAGAACGGCGGCATGGTCTGCTACCAGGACCGGATCTACCAATTGCAATCGGGCGATCTTCCGGAGAGAGCCTTCCATGAGCTGGAGAGGGCGATGCCGGAGACCCGACGCCTCTTCACGGACAATTGGAGGACCACCGAGGTGGGACTACGCCGGGACCAGGACCTGAACAAGGTGAGGGACGCATTGGCCAGCTGGGACCTGGAAATCGAGGCCACAGGTTTCGCCATACATATCATGGAGAAAGGACACTCCAAGATGAAGGGCGTGGAAAAGGCCTGTGAGCTATTGGGCATCTCCCCCGCCGAGGTGGTCGCGTTCGGCGACGCGGACAACGACGTCAAAATGTTGGAGGGTTGCGGCTATGGCATCGCCGTGGGCAACGCCTCACCAGCTGCCAAAGCGGCGGCGAGGTACGTCTGTCATTCCAACCAGGCCGAGGGCGTCATGGAAGGATTGCGCATGCTGGGCCTGTTGTGAAGAAAAGCGTATAAAGGACCGAATCCAATTGTTTCGGCATGGAGACACTAGGCCTTTGCCAATACTGTTCCAGACCGGCGTTGCGTTCCTGCTCGTTGTGCGGAGGTGTTTTCTGCGAGGAGCACTTCGACAAAGCAAGTGGACTGTGCTACAACTGCGCCCTAAAAGTAAAAAAGGGAGATAAGAAGACGACCGACATGGACCGTCTGTTGCACTGAATCTAGAGCAGTTTCTTGGCCGCCGCTTCATCTAGACCGATGGACTTCAGAAGATATTTTAGCGACTTTTTGGCGATGATCTGCTTGGTGTTCTCGTCGAGATGCTGTTCGAAGACCGCCGGGGCGCTCTTGTAATACTCCACGCCGAACTCTGAATAGTAATAGGAGGAGTTGTCTGGGTCGACCTCTGCTGCCTTGTTATAGGCGGTCTCTGCCTCGTTGAATGTGCCTATGTCCATGCAGAAAGCCGCATAGGACTGGTACATGAATGGGTTGTCAGGCTGGAGCTCGATGGCCTTCTTGTACAACGCTACGATCTCCTCTTGGGGGACCTTCGGTACCAATACCGCGGCATCTGCCTTGGCTAGGTAAGCCTCTGCGTTCTTGGGGTCGAGCTTGATGGCCTTGTCGAACTTGGTGAGGGCTTGCTGATACTCCCCATCGCCCATCAGCTGGAATCCTTGCTTCATCAACTTTTCAAACTCGTCCGCCATCGGATCACTGAAATCGAGTAAGTGCTGATGATTGATAAAGATTTTGAGTCAGTGAACGCCTCTTGTGAATGAGTCGTGCATGCTGGCCTTCGTTGATCTTCGTTCATATATCATCGTAAGGAGACAACTGTGCCGACTATGTTGTCCGGGACGGTGAACGTCACTAAGGTAGCATACCCCTCGGCCGGTATGAGCTTGATCGACGCCGACTGCCCTATCGCCACCGGAGAGATATCCACCACGATCTTGACGAGGTCCCCCTGGCCTACCAGCGGTGGAACGTCATTGGACCAAGCAGGAAGGTTTGATGCCAGGCAGACCTGCCTGGCGGTGAACCTCGTTTCTGGCGAGGTGGAGTTCAACGAATGATCGATAGAGCTGGTCATCGTCATGACTATGACGAGGAGATGATCGAGGTTGACAGGGGCGCTTCCCTGACCCAATCTAACCAGCACATCGAGCGAGGTTATCTTGCCGTTGTCATAATGTCCAACCATGTCCACCACATCCAGGCCGGTGGAGACCTGGGAAAGGGCATCCTGGGCGGTCTGTTCCGCCTGTTGAGCGGAATCGCTGTTGGTGTCGATGATCAAGCTGGCCGCAGATCCGGAGACCAAAAGAAGGGACATCAATATTATGGTGGCGCCTATCCCGGTCTCTCCCCTACGGCTAGCGCTTAGCCTGTCTTTGCTGATGGACATCTCTACAACTCCTCCCCGGATTAGACGGACGGTCCGTCTGAGATGTGGCAGGGCGCTGCGCCTGCCTTTCTTATCTTTTCGGATAATTTTAACGTGTTCCTTTATACTAATATTTTGTGTTTTATATGAATTATTTAGGATAATTTTTGTTAACGCAGTATGAAAAAATGTCATGCTGGCTACATTATCAGCAATGAAAAACAATTAATTATCTCGTTAGATAAATTATATAGCTGGGCCAATCTTCGATTTATATTATTTTAATTTATATATAATATAACAATTATTATTTTATATCGGGCTGCCTCCGAAATTCATGGTCCTTCGAAAGGTTCCTATGCCAGTTCGACATTGCCTCCTGCCATATCATTGTAGTGGAGTGGATCCTGTGGACCGGGCAACAGTGCAAAGGGTCGCAAAGGTGGCCAGGCTAAGGCTTAGCGAAGAGGAGCTGGAGCGTTATGCTCAGGACCTGGAGGAGATACTCAATAGCTTCGATGTTCTGGACCAAGCCCCCTCCCGGGACAGCTTCTCATTCAATCCCGTCCCCATCGACGACGTGACGCGCGAGGACGAGGTCGGTTGCGACATCGACCCGGAGAAGCTCATCGGACCAATGGATACCTATGATGGATATGTAAGGGGGCCTAAGCTCTCGTGAAGGGTTATTCACCTCAGGCATTGCTACGCCTGAATGAGAGGTATTCCATCTTCTGCCAGTTGATCGAAGGAGACGCCCTGCCCGATCACCGCTTCACATTCTCCGCCAAGGACAACCTGTGCACCACCGAGTTCCAGGCAAGGGCTGGGTCCCGCATACTCGAGGGTTATCGCCCGCCCTTCGACGCCACCCCGGTCCACCGCATGCGGCAAGAGGGTGGACTGCTCATCGGCAAGACCAACATGGACGAGTTCGGGTTCGGCACCTTCAGCACCAACTCCGCCTTCGGTGTGCCGCGAAACCCCTTCGATGAGGAAAGAGCTTGCGGTGGTTCTAGCGGTGGCGCTGCAGCGGCGGCTTGCCTGATCCCAGGCCATGTCTCGTTAGGAGTTTCCACAGGCGGTTCGATCGCCTGCCCTGCCTCATTCTGCGGAGTGGTCGGCCTGACCCCAACATATGGTCGGGTCTCGCGCTATGGCCTGATCGATTACGGTAACTCACTGGACAAGGTCGGCCTGCTGTCCCGCACCGTAAAGGACCTCTCCCATTTCCTTCCCGTCATTTCTGGGCCGGACCCCAAGGACCCAACTTCATGTGTGCAGCCTCCCTTGGACCTGAACCATAGCAGGGAAGGTCCGCTGGCATTACCCACTGAATGCCTCGAAGGCCTCGCTCCGGCGGTAAAGGAGGCACTCCTTAGAGCTTTGGACAAACTAAGCGTTCATCTCGGTGTGGAAGTCCACGAGATCAGTATGCCGAGCCTGCGCTTCGCCATGCCCGCCTACTATGTGATCGCGACGACCGAGGCCTCCACCAACCTGGCGCGTTATTGTGGCATGCGCTTCGGCGTACCTGAGAGGGAATATCATCAACACTTCAACGACTACTTCAGCGGTGTGCGTTCGGAGCAGTTCGGGGATGAGGCTAAAAGACGCATCCTCCTCGGTACGTTCTGTCGCATGGTCGGGTTCAGGAACAAATACTACCTCAAGGCGCTGGGGGTCAGAGACCTGGTGTTAGAGGAATACAAAAAAGTGCTGGCCGACCACTCGTTCATCGTCTCACCGACCATGCCATTCCTTCCGCCTCGTTTCGATGAGATCTCCAAGATGAGGCCCATCGAGATGTACCGGGCCGACTTCCTGACCATTCCACCGAACCTCACGGGCCTACCGCATATCTCGGTGCCCTGTGGCTATGAAGGCGGGCTTCCCATAGGGCTGCAGCTCGTGGCCCCTCACTGGGAGGAGGGTGGCCTGATTAAGACGGCCGAGGTCTGGGAACGACACTTCCATTATCATTTCCCGGAGGTGTCGCCATGAAGATCGGGCTGGAAGTGCACCTGCAGCTCCCCACCAGGTCCAAGCTGTTCTGCTCCTGCCCCACTACGGCGGAGCAACCGAACACCGCGGTCTGCCCCACATGCCTAGGCTTCCCTGGCTCCAGGCCGGTAATGAACCGACGTGCGCTACAATTAGGACTGATGATAACCAAATTCCTCGACTGCAAGGTCAACGAGAAGGTGTGGTTCTCCCGTAAGACCTATTTTTATCCAGATCTCCCCAAGGATTTCCAGATCACACAGTACGAGTCGCCCTTGGGCACGGATGGGCACTTCACACTGAATGACCATCGAATAGGCATCTGGCGAGTGCACCTGGAGGAGGACCCGGGTCGAATCAGGCGCGTCGGGCGCAGTGGGGAGGAGGTCTCCTTCATCGATTACAACCGATCTGGCATCCCTCTTGTGGAGGTCGTCAGCGCACCGGACCTAAGGTCGCCGGACGAGGCCAGAGAGTACATCGATATGCTCGTCACCGAGCTCAGGCATTTAGTGGGTCTTTCGATCCAAGACGAGCAGACAGTGCGAGTGGACGCCAACATTTCGGTGGGGGAGGAGCGCGTGGAGGTCAAGAACGTCCAAGGGCTGCGCAACCTGGAGCGAGCGTTGCGCTACGAGGCGAACCGCCAGACGAAGGTTCTCGAGGCGGGCAAGAAGGTTGTGCGCGAGACCCGTCGTTACGATGAGGAGCGAAAGGTGACCCTGCCAGCGCGGGAGAAGGAGTTCGAGGAAGATTACGGCTACATAGGCGAACCGGACCTCGGAGAGTTCACTATCGGACCCATGGCACGCGAACTGGTGATCCCAGAGACGCCATACCGGAGAGCGGAGCGCCTCACCAATCAATATGGCATCGAGCATCAGACGGCGCGACAGATGGTGAGCACCTCTTGGTACATGGCCGACCTTTTCGAGACCCTATGCGAGTTCGTCCCGGTGGAGAAGGCGTTGACCTGGGTGCTAGGGCCGATCTCAGCATACTGGTCGAAGTTCGAGGTCTTGGTGAAGGAAGGTCGTACCGACGATATCGGAGTAGTGATCAAGTCCGATGTCGATGGCACGATCACCGACAACGAGGCCCGTTTGAGATTGCTCAGGTTGATCGGGGAGGCAGAGCAGGAGAGAGGACCGACCTGTGAGCCGGGATCTAACCTGGAATCATTGGTCGACCAATACCTCGAGGCCCACCCTGAGGTGCTTGAGGATTGCAAGAAGAACCCTAAGGCAGCCAACCGCGTCATCGGCCATCTGATGAAAGAGACGAAAG
>JACXTP010000075.1 GCA_016919625.1 Methanomassiliicoccaceae archaeon | reverse complement strand
TCCAACGACATCAGGTGGGCGTCGTCCACGCCCATGACCAGGTCTTCCTCGTTCATCGGGGTTTGATGGTGGGTCATCCTCTAAAAAGCTTTCTTGATGACCTTAGAAGCAATCGGAGGAAAAAAAGATTAACGGTCATCGTCAGATGCGTTCTTTGTAATCCTCCAACAATGCGCGCGAATACTCCTTCTCCACGCTCGCCGGTACGAAGTCCCGGTCCTTGACCCGCTGCAAAAGCTCCCTGCTGATATCGGCGTCGTCGCTCAGATTGAGGGCGATGACCTCATTCATGATGTTGTCGAGCTCGGCGATGCCCACCTCCCTTCCGTTGATCTTCAACTTCGGGGTCTCATCGATGACCAGCTCGTCCCCGCACTTCCTGCACTCCTTTTTCTTCTTCTCCTCGCCCATTTCACATTCTCCTCACTGATCTGAAGCACAGTCGTACCCGGCGATTTATAGAATTTTCGCTCACATCGGTGAAGCAATCGAAGGATGGCCTAACCGAGGAGGTACTGGACCAGGACGGATAGGTTCTGCTCGATGTAGTCGATCGAGCCACTGAGGATGTACTCCACTGCCAGGGCGGCTATGAGCAGGCCGATGATGCGCGAGAATATATCGATGGTGTTCCGGCCCAACCTCTTCACGATATAGACGGAGTTATGAAGGGCCAGCCAGGTGACCAACAGTGCGAAACCACCGGCCAGCAGAACGGTTAGGACGTCGTACTGGTCCACCAGCAAGATGGCGGTGGCGATCACGCCGGGACCGGTGAGTATGGGGGTGGCGATGACCACCCAGGCCACCTCCTCGTTCTTGTGCTTGCTCAGCTCGATCCCGAAGATGACCTCGACGGCCATCATCATCAGCACCAGACCACCAGCCACTTTGAAGCTGGAGATGGAGATACCGAAAAGGTCTAGGATCTGTTGCCCGAAGATGGCGAAGATGACGAAGAGCAAGGCGGCCACGAGGCAGGCGCGGTTGGCGCTCTTGATCATCTGCGCCTTGTCCTGGTCCTTGGTCAGGCCGATGAAGATGGGCAGGCTGGCGAAGGGGTCGAAGATGAAGAACAGCACGACCGCTGCTGCCACCAAGCCTTCCAACATGATGTGGGGAACCGCCCACCGGAATATAACCGTTTTCGAGGCCCGACACTGGTGCAATGGGCCTATGGAGGAAATGAGAGGAGGTTGGACCGGTCCCTGCCCCGGCCTGGCCCTTGAAGCTGAAAAATGGTTCAGAGATCGGTCTTCGCCAAGAAGTAGGAGGACGCGTTGCCCTTGGTCTTCTTCTTGACGATGCCCTTCTTCTCCAGGTCCTGCAATGCGTTCATGCACTGGGCCTTGGGTAGGGTGGAGAGGGATGTGGCCTTCTCAGCGGTTATGGACTTGTCCTCGCTGATCGCGCCTGCCTTCTTCATGGCCTTGAACAGCTTTCCAGCCTGAGCTGATATCTCTGCCATAGATAAAGCGGATAAATCGATATTAGATATATTTATCGGTCCCAATGGCGCATCTGGCCGTGACACGTGTTGACATTCCTGGGCGGCCCTCAGCGCCATGCGACCTTCACTTAAATCTATATCGTGGCGGTTATCATTCAGACCATTAAGGTGACCTGAATGGGAAAGAGACTTTGGCGCTGCCACGTGTGCAACGACCTCCACTATGGCATAAACCCTCCAGAGGTGTGCCCCACCTGCGGAGCGAAGCGAGCCTTCATGCTGATAGACCATGACGAAGCCCTCCGCATCATAGGTCCTGAAGGGGGCGAGATCGCCACCCAGGAGACGGTGATCGATGTTTGGAGGAGATTCGGGGAGCAGAGCCCCGAGTTCAAGTTGACGGAAAAGGGGGAAGAAGTGGATCTGCTCTCCAAGGGCGTCCTGGAGAACCGTGCCATCAAAGGTCTAAAGTACTGCCCCTGCCGCATACCCACCGGCGATTTCCAGAAGGACCTGAACCTGATCTGCCCGTGCAATTTCCTAAGGCAGAACGCCTACAAGGAGACGGGGGAATGCTGGTGCGGTCTCTTCGTCAAACGCCATAAGGAGGTGCCGTGATGGCAGAGGTAGGACAGAGGTTGATCTGGTTCCATGGAAAGGAGTGCCCGCATTGCAGACAGCTCAAGCCGGTTATCGATCAGTTCGAGGCCGAGACCGGCATCGTCTTGGACAAGCTGGAGGTATGGCACGACCAGGAGAACCAGAAGCTGATGCAGAAGTACGGCGATGTCATCTCCGATGCCTGCGGTGGGGACCTGGGCGTTCCGGCCTTCTACAATGAAAGGACTGGAAAGGCCGTCTGCGGCGCCCGCATCAACATGGAGAAGCTCAAGGCCTGGGCCGAGGTCAAGTAGATGGAACGATCCCCCTACCACATGGCCGAGCGCAAGGTGAAGGGCGGCAAGCTCGTGCGCGTCAAGGCCGCTGTGCAAGGGGGGGTGTTGGCAGAGGTCCGCATCGAAGGTGACTTCTTCGTGCACCCGGAGGAGGGACTGGCAAAAATGGAGGTTGCCCTGATGGGATTGAACACCTCGGGCATTCTTCAAAGCGCCGAGATCGCCCTGATCGCGACCATGGCGAAGGAGGGTTTGACGGTCATCGGCTTCGCCCCTAGGGACGTGGCCGATCTTTTGGAGGAGATATGCTCCGGGACAGATGGCGCCTGATACCTTTCCAATACCACAACGCCGCCGTCAACATGGCCATCGATGAGGCGGTGGCGGAGGCCATATCCTTCAACGAGGCCTCGCCCACCGTCCGAATCTACGGCTGGAGACCCTCAGCCATAAGCATAGGTCGCTTCCAAAGCGCCGAGGACGAAGTGGAGCTGGAGGAATGCCGGAGAAGGGACATCGACCTGGTGCGGAGGCGCACGGGGGGAGGCGCCGTGTACCATGATGAGGAGGGGGAGATCACCTACAGCGTCATCTGCCCGGAGAGGTTGGTGAGCAAGGACATCAATGCCTCCTATCGCGACATCTGTCATCTCATCGTCAACGCCTTGGCCGCCATAGGGATCGAGGCGGAGTTCAAGCCCATCAACGATATCCTAGTGGAAGGTCGGAAGATCTCTGGCAGCGCGCAGACCCGCCGGCAGGGCGTCTTCACCATGCACGGAACGGTCCTGTTCGACGTAGACCCTGAGACCATGTTCTCGGTGCTCAAGGTCGGACGCACCAAGGTCTCCGACAAGGACCTGGTCTCGTTCCAGGACCGTGTCACCAGCGTCAGGGACGTCTCCGAGGCCACCCTGGAAGAGCTGCTGCTCGCCATGTTCAACGCCTTCGTCGAGGGCAAGGAGTGGTTCCTCGACGACCTGAGCCGTGACGAGTGGGACCGGGTGGAGGTCATAGCCCGCGACAGTTACTCCGATGACGAATGAAACCTCAGCCGCTAGACGCCTGCAATATGAGCAGCTCCGGATTCTCCAGATATCTCTTGAGGTCATTGACGAACTTCGCCGCCTCCGCCCCGTCGAAGGCCCGGTGGTCGAACGTGAGAGACAGTGGCAGCACCTTGCGCGCCTTGATCTCTCCGTTGATGACCAGGGGCATGTCCATGATCCTTCCCACGCCCAGGATCGCCACCTCGGGGTAGTTGATGATCGGCGTCCCGTACGTGCTCCCGAACACCCCGTAGTTGGTGATCGTGAACGTCCCGCCCTTGAGGTCGGCCAGGTCCAGCTTGCGAGCGCTCGCCATCTCGGCGAGCTTGTGGACCTCCTCCGCCAGGTCCACCATGCTCTTCTGGTCCGCCCCCTTGACCACCGGCACGATAAGACCGTCGTCTATGGCGACCGCCACGCCGATGTTGTAATACTTCTTCATTACGATCTCCTCCGCCTCGTCATCGACCACGGAATTGAGCAACGGGTGGGCCTTCAGAGAGGCCACCACCGCTTTGATGATGAAGGGCATGTAGGTGAGCTTCACCCCACGCTCCTTTTCCACCGCCAGCTTCACCTTCTCCCTCATGGCCACCAGGTCGGTGACGTCCACCTGGTCCATCGTGGTCACGGCGGCCACCTTGGCCTGGGACTCCATCATGTGCTTGGCGGTGGTACGCCTAACGCCTTTGACCGGGACCCGTTCCACCCACCCATATATGTCGAACTTCGGCCGGGATGCCAGCTTCGGCTTGGCCGGGAGTGCGGCGGCATCGATGTCCCCTTCCATGACCCTTCCTTCCGGACCAGAGCCACGAACCTTGGCGATCTCCACGCCTTTGTCCTTCGCCAGCTTTCGGACCGCGGGCGTGGCGAGCACCTCTGCCGTCTTGGCCTCCACGACCTTGGTGGCGGTGGACGATACGGTTATCTCTTCGGTGGGCAGCTCCCCGACCACGGATATCGACTCACGCTTCCCTTCCACCTTCTTGGTGACGGGCAGAGGTGTCTCGTCATCCTCGCCTATTACCGCCAGGGTCTGACCGACCTGGACCATGTCACCCTCCTTGAAGTTCAATTGCAGGACCTTGCCAGCGGATGGCGACGGCATCTCCACCACCGCCTTGTCCGTCTCCATCTCCGCCAGGGACTGGTCCAGCTTCACCTTGTCGCCGACCTTCACGAGCCATTTCTTGATCTCGCCCTCGGTCACGCCCTCTCCCAGGTCAGGAAATACGAAGTTAGTCGCCATTTGTCCACCTCAGAAGCTCATGGTCCTTTCGATCGCGCTTTTAATTCTCTCTGGTCCTATGTAATAGTAGTCCTCGCCCTTGGGCAAGGGGATGGTGATGTCAGGGGCGGCCACCCGCTCCACCGGTGCCTCCAGCGACAGCAACGCCTTCTCATTGATGCGGGCGGCTATCTCCGCTCCGACGCCAAAGCTCTTGGGCGCCTCCTGCACCACCACGCATCGTCCGGTCTTCTTGACCGAACGGATGATGGCGTTCGAATCCAAGGGAGAGAGCGTCCGCAGATCGAGCACCTCGCAACTGAACTTGCCAGCCAGCGAGTCAAGCGCCTTCTGTATCTGCGGGATCATGGCACCCCATCCGATGACGGTCAGGTCGATGCCTTCCTGGACCACCCGAGCCTGTGACAAGGGCACGGTGTACTCCCCGCTGGGCACCTCCTCCTTGAGCATGCGATAGCTTCGCGTCGGCTCTAAGAATATGACCGGGTCGGGGTCACGAATGGAAGAGGTGAGAAGCCCCTTGGCCTCCAACGGCGTGGATGGTACCACCACCTTGAGCCCTGGGATCTGGGTGAACAGAGCCTCCGTGCTCTCTGAATGATGCTCCAAAGCCTTCACGCCCGCCCCATAGGGGGTACGCAAGACCATCGGCACGGTGAGCCGACCACGGGTGCGGTTGCGCATCCGGGCCGCATGGCAGATCATCTGGTTCAAGGTCAGATAGCCGAACCCCATGAATTGGACCTCGGCCACCGGGCGCAGGCCGTTCATGGCCATCCCGATGGCGACCCCTGCGATGCCAGCCTCGGCCAGCGGGGTGTCGATGACCCTCTCCGTCCCGAATCTGTCGAGCAGACCTTCGGTGACGCGGAACACACCGCCGTCCACCCCCACGTCCTCGCCCAACAGCACGACGCTGGTATCCCGTTCCATCTCCTCGCGGAGCGCGAGGTTTATGGATTGCACCATGTTCATCATGACCATGTTCATTCCCTCCCGGTGGGCAGTTCCCTACGGAGCGCTTCCATCTGCTCCCTCAGGTCCTCTGGCATGGTGGCGAAGGTGTGGCGGAAGCAGTCCTCGAAGGTCGGTCTCGGGAAGGACTCGGCCTTCTTGACCTCTTCCTCCACCGTAGCAGAGACCTCCTCCAGCAATGCCTTCTCCTTCTCTTCCCCCCACAGCCCTCTGTTGGTCAGGTATACCCTGAACCTGGCGATGGGGTCGCGGTCCGCCCACTCCAGCAATTCCTTCTCCAGACGGTAGCGGGTGGCATCGTCGGAGGTGGTGTGGTCCCCCATCCGGTAGGTGTACGATTCTATGAGCGTCGGTCCCTCGCCTTTCCTGGCGCGCTCCAGCGCCTCCTTTGTCGCGACGTAGAGCGCCAGGACATCGTTGCCATCGACCTGTATACCGGGGAAGCCATAGGCCACCGCCTTTTGGGCGATGGTCTTTGAGGCGGTCTGTCTCTCCCTCGGGACGGAGATGGCCCACTGGTTGTTCTGGCAGATGAATACGTTCGGGGTTCGCATCACGCCGGCGAAGTTCAGCCCCTCATGGAAGTCCCCTTCGGACGTGCCCCCGTCGCCGAAGAAGCACACCACGGCGGTGTCCTCCTTCCTCTGCTTGGCGGCGTAGGCGATGCCGACCGCATGCGGGACCTGCGAGCCGACCGGGACCACGGATGGCGTGGCATGCACGCCTTCGGGATAGCTGCTCCCCTCCTCGTTGCCCATCCAATAGAGGTAGAGGCGCCAGAGCGGGACGCCCCTGTAGATCAGGCCTCCCAGCTCGCGAAAGGCCCAGACCAGCCAATCGTTCGGTCCCATGGCCAGGGCAGGACCGATCTGGCTGGCCTCCTGCCCCTTGGTGGGCGGATAGGCACCGAGACGGCCTTGTCGCTGCAGCTTCACGGCCTTTTCATCGGCGACCCGGGTCAGCACCATGGTGCGGTACGCCTTGAGTAAGATATCGTCGTCTATCTTCGGCTCCAGTTTCTTATTGACGCTGCCGTCCTTCCTCAGGATCTCCAATCTCTTGCCTTTCAAGGGGTCGAAATCATCCACTAGCAAACACTCACTCTCCTCTAGCCAATTGGTAGGCCTCTTTGGCCCGATAAGATGAACGGACGAACGGTCCGGAAAGAACAGCCTTGAAGCCTATGCCCAAAGCCCGTTCCCCTATCGACCTGAACTCCTCTGGCGGGGGATATCGTTCCACCGGCAGATGGTCCAAGCTAGGGCGCAGATACTGCCCCACGGTAAGGATGTCCACCTTCGCGTGGACCAGGTCCTGCAGGCATTGGTGCACCTCTTCCTCGGTCTCGCCCAGCCCCAGCATCAACGAGGACTTGGTCATGACCTCAGGTCTGACCATCTTCGCTGCTTGGAGCAATGCCAGCGACCTCTCGTAAGACGCCATCCGATCCCGCACTTTATACTGAAGGCGTCTCACCACCTCGATGTTGTGGCCTAGGACATCTGGTGCTGCCTCAAGGACCATTTGCATGGCCTTCATGTCCCCCTGCAAGTCCGGAATGAGGAGCTCGACCAGACATCCTGGGCTTTTCTCTCTGATTGCTAATATCGTGTTGGCGAAATGGGATGCACCCCCGTCCAACAGGTCGTCCCTGGTGACAGAAGTTATGACGACGTATTCCAGACCGGTCCGCCATACGGCCTCCGCCACCCTCCGCGGTTCGTCCGGGTCCAACGCATCCGGGGGTCCATGGGCTACTGAGCAGAAAAGGCAGTTCCTCGTGCAGTTGTTACCCATGATCATATAAGTGGCGCTCTTGGTCCTCCAGCACTCACCGATGTTAGGGCAGTGCGCGGAATCGCAAACGGTATGGAGGCCCAGCTCGCGGTTCAACCGCCTCGTCTCCGCCATGCCTTCGGTCGGCATATGGCGAATCTTGAGCCATGCTGGTTTAGTCTCCACCGTCAGTACCAACCTCCCCCGACCATTGGAGCGGCACCTTAATCTGCTTTATGGCGAGGCAAGGGATAGCTTACAATCTGTAGGTTGTTCCGATGCCCTCGCCAAGAATCAGGATCAGGCGGCGAGACGGACATTCAATGTGGATGCTGGCTGGAACGATTGGAAAACATATTAATAGCATCATCCTGTATGCGACAGCGCTAGGCTAGACCGGGACGCTCGGCGTGCCCTTATACACCGAAATCGTCGATACGCGGGGGTGACAGCGGAGGACGTCGTATCCGGAGAACCTAAGGCCCAGTCATAGATGTTGATGTCTCGTCCTGCGGGGCAGGCGGCGATCTCGCGGCGCAGCTGGAGGGTTGCGCCCCTGGTCCTAATCACGGGGAACGGGTCAGGCCCTGACGGGAGCAGCCTAACCGTGGACTACCTACGCTCGTAGGGTTGCGGGGCGGAGTTAATGACTGATCAACCTTGAGTGATCCGAGCGGCTACCTTCGTGGCCTAGCACTCATTTTCCATCGTTCAGCTCAATCGATTCCCAACCGACCGTGTTGGTGGGCTTGCAACCGGTTATTAGCTCCGACTTGAAGTCGAAGAGCACTTCCATCCGGTCCCCTTTGGTCAAACGGTACACATAGGAATCGTCCACCTTGCCGACCACAGCACCGGTGACCCCGACGTTTTGGAACATCTCTATGACCTTGTCAGAATTCTCGGGGTCGCAGGTGAGCGTGAAACCGCATCCCTGATATGATTTCAACCATTGATGGAGATCCACGCCCTGGGGTCGTGGGATCTTGTCCACATCGACGCTAGCCCCCTTGCCGCTGGTCTCCAATAGCATACCCATCGTCCCTAGCGTCCCCGGGTTGCTGATGTCCTTACCTGAGCGTAGGAGGCCTTTGCGGGCGATTTTGTTCATGACGAGCATCTGCTTCCGTACGATATCGGAATCCTTGCGGGAGGTGGTGTCCCAGGCGTAGATCAGCCCTTCCGGGTAGAACCCGTCCAGGTCCATGGCGAAGATGACGTCGTCCTCTGCCTTGGCGGTGTGGCTGTACACCACGTGCTTCTTGTCATCGCAATAGCCGACGATGGCCACATCGATTGCGTTGTAAGTGCAAT
>JACXTP010000074.1 GCA_016919625.1 Methanomassiliicoccaceae archaeon | reverse complement strand
GTAGAAGGGCACATCGAACCATACCGCCCAGTAGTCCATGAGGTAGTAGACCGGTGCCATGATGGCGAAGGCCACCCCCCACATGACCGTGAAACTGGCCACCACACCGGTGGAATCGGCATTGCGGAACCGGTCCACCAGAAGCTGCACCATCAGGTATACCAGCACTATGATGAGGAGGTACGTGTAACCGGTCCAGATCATGGCCACCGCAGATATGCATACGCCGGCCAGTGCCGCGTACACCAAAGGCAGGGCATTGGAATTGATGAATGACCGACCACCGCTACGTATAGCCTTGACATCGTTCCATTTAGACACCCAGTTGGACCCTTTAATGGTCTGCAGCGCCCTGAGGAAGAAGTAGAACGCGAACACCACGAAAAATAGGACCATGGCATCATGGTCGGCGTTGGAGAAGATGCTCCTCTCGATGTGGCCAGGCATAAATGCGAAGAAGAAGGCCGCTATGAAGGCCGCTTTGCGCCCGAAGGCTGCGTTGGCGATCAGGAACACCGGTATGACGGTCATCATGCCCCAGAAAGCGGTGGAGAATACCAGGGAGTAACCTACCGCATCATCCTGAGGCATACCTAGACCGTTAAGGGTCATGCCTGAAACAGCGACCGACCAATCATAAAGTGGAGGTCTGGCATTGCGCATGTCAAAGGGATAGTTGAGCATGTCATCGATGACCAGGTGCTTGCCCGTTTCCACCACGTGGTCTATCACCCTCATGTGGTAATACGAGTCCGAGCCCCCAGAGACCAGGAAGCCGTTGTCAACCGATAGGGGATACGCGAAGTACACCCGGATGAAGAAGGCCAAACCCAAGATCATGACAAGGATCAGGGTCGTCTGCCAGTTCTTGGCAATCCACGAATCTTTCAGCTTATCGCCGACACCTTTCGTGGTAACCCCCTCCTTGGCCTTGGTCGGGCCTTCAGAGCCGCTCTTCCTCTCCGATGAGACATCCTTGTCCTTCTTGCCGAAGGCCGCGGATATCTGGCCTAGAGAGAAATTGCCCTTCTTCTCGGGCAGGCTATCTGACCCATCCTCCTTGACTGCCATCTAAATACTCCCTTGCGAAAATCTTGGCTTCTGATGCTAAAGCTGCTATAAATACCTTGTCGACTTGAAATCTTTACAGGCTGGCTGTCTGGATTGTCAGGTTCGCCACCGGCATGCCTATGCCGACTCTTAGCTTAGGACGCCCCGGACCTCTTCCACCACGGAACGTGCTGCCGCCCTCGGGTCAGAGGCCCCGTATATCGCCCTTCCCACGATGACGTGGTCCGCTCCCATGCGTATGGCGTCCGAGGCTTTCCCTCCTTGCGCCCCAACGCCCGGGGAGAGGATGCACAGGTCCCCTATTATCTGCCTGAGGTGCCTGATCCGCTCGGGCCGGGTGGCCGGGGCGATGATGCCACTGGCGCCGCAACGGACGGCCAGGTTGGCCAATTGGTCCGCGTTGGGCGCTGTGAACTCAACGCCCCCGGGGTGGCTCATCTCCGTGACCACGTACACGTCCCGTCCTTTGGCGGCCTCGACGGCGGCCTTGACGCTGTCGCTGCCGGTGAAACCATGCACGATGACGCCAGAGGCGCCCAGTCGCACCGCCTGCTCTACGATGAGACGATTGGTGTTCGGTATGTCGGCGATCTTGAAGTCACATATGACGTCGGCCAGCTCCGCCAATTCGGTAATGATTTGGGGGGAGGTGGAGAGCACCAGGGGCCAGTTGATCTTGATCGCGTCGACCAAGCCCTCCACGGCCTGGGCCACTGCCATGGCCTTCACCCCATCGGTCTCGTCCAGCGCTAGCACCACCCGGGTATCGGTCCTCATCGCATCGCCTCGCGTCGCTATCCACGAAGGGGTAGGTATTGTTTTCGAACGAACGGTTTATACGAACCCTCGACCCATCGTGGCTCATGCATGTGCACCGTTTCGGGGCCGGTTCGGAGTATTGCGGCAGGCTGCCGATGGGTTGCAGGCACTGCCGCCGCGGGTCGAAGATGGTGCTTTTGATCACTGGCAAGTGCAACGAGTCCTGCTATTATTGTCCCCTCTCGGGCCACAAGAAGGGAAAGGACGTCCTGTACGCCAACGAGCTACGCGCTTTCTCCGAGGAGGAGGTCCTTAGGGAGGCTGAGCTAATCCGAGCGACCGGCACGGGGATCACTGGCGGCGACCCTCTGTGCGTCCCTGACCGCACCGTTCGCTACATCCGGCTCCTCAAATCGAGGTTCGGCGGCGCCCATCATGTCCATCTCTATACCTCCACCATCGACAAGGGATTGTTCGAGGAATTGGAGCGGGCGGGCTTGGACGAGCTACGCCTCCATCCGATGGTCTCCGACTGGCATAGGCCAGAGGAGCTGGGCATCGAGGAAGCGATCTCTGACCTTGACATACATGTAGGGTTGGAGGTGCCAGCGATACCTGGTGAGGATGAGGGGTTGTTCCGTCTGGTGCAACATGCCGACCGGATCTCCCTGGACTTCGTCAACCTGAACGAATTGGAGTTCTCGGAGACCAATGCGGAGCGTCTCCGCGCCAAGGGCTTCGAGGTGAAGGACGACCTGTCCAGCGCCGTCCTGGACAGCGAGGAGCTAGCCCTGGCCATGATCCGGTACAGCGACCTGGGCGTCCCGATCCATTATTGTTCGTCCAGCTTCAAGGACAGGGTACAGCTGCGCAACCGCATCCTAAGGAGGGCGCGAAGCGTCGCCACCCCTCTGGACCTGGTCACAGAGGAAGGGATGCTCTACAAGGGAGTGATCGAGACCGATCGCTATCAGGAGACCATGGCGCTGCTCCGAGAGGTGCATGGGGTGCCAGACAACCTTATGCGGGCCGACTTGGAGCGATCGAGGGTGGAGGTGGCGGCCTGGGCCTTGGAGGGTTTTGCCGACAGGATCCCTTACCCCTGTTATCTGGTGGAGGAGTACCCCACCGCTGACCGTCTGGAAGTGGAAAGGGCTCCGCTGAACCGTAGGAAAGTAAAATAAGGATTAAATGGGGCCGGTTCAGGCCACGTTGATGCTCTGCACGTTGTGGTGCCGGTTGACGATGTCCCGGGCGATCTTGAGGTTGCGCCCGTTCTTGCCTATTGCCCGTCCCTTGACCTTGGGGTCAACGGTCACTGTGGCATGGACGATGGTGCCCCGGTTCTCGATGACAACGCTCTGCACGTTGTAGTTGTAGAACACGTTGCGGATGAACGTCTCGGGGTCGTCGGAGTATTCGATGACCTGGATGTTCTTTCCGGTGTGGTTCTTCAAGTTGATCACGTTCTCGCCAGCCTTTCCGACTGCACGGTTGGCCTGGCCAGGTTCGACGACGAAGACCAGTTTGTCCTCTGTTTCCATGCAATCCTTCACGCGGGTGCGGGTCAGCGTCTCGAAGAGGCTGATGTAGCGGAGCGTGTCCTCGGTGAACTTGATCTCGTCCATGTTATCACAGCGAAAGGATGTTGGAAGTGCCCTTATCGATCACGGCGATGGCCGAGACCGAGAACGGCTTCCCGGCCAAGGCTCCCAGCTCCATGTTGGTGCCCTCGTAGACGTGCACCGGAACGCTGTGCTCCTTGGACCTAAGGAATTCGTTCGGACAGTTCTTCGAGACGATCACAAGCTTCGCCTCTCCCTTCGTAACCGCTTTCAAGGCTTGCTGCTCCCCGAACACCACTTTGCCAGTGGCGATCGCGGTCTTCAATGCTCTTCCGATATCAACCATTGTTCTGCCCCCTCCTTATTGGGGAATATACCAAATTGACAGCCCCGGTACCGAGCGTAACCGGCTGCCCTACTATAATGTTTTCTGCAACCCCGTCCAGATGGTCCTCTTCTCCCACCAGCGCCGCATGCAGCAGATGGGCCGCGGTGATCTCGAAGGCCGCCCTGGCCAGGACGCTCGATTTGCGTCCGGATATTCCGTGCCTTCCGATGGCCTTGACGTCTCCGTCAGCGGTCATCAGGTCGGCCACGAGCATGATATGTCTTATGTCAACGGTCAGACCCTGTTCGTCCAGGGTACGGCACGCCTCGTCCACGATGACCTGGCGCGCCGCTTCGACCCCGAGCACCTCGTAGACCTCCTGGATGGAGTTGGTGCGGGTGCGCCGCTTGTCTATTGCTGACATCTCGAGGACCTCTTGCAGGTTGGAACCCTCGGTATAGATGACGAACTCCTCGCTGCGGTCCTCCCACTTGATGATGGCACGCTTGATGCCCTCCACGCCCTTGATCTTGGCATCTTTGACCAGATCGAGTATGGACTGCAACTTCTTGAAGGACCAATCCTCTGATTGGATGACTATGTGCGTCTCGTCCTCCAGTACCGCTCCCTTCAGACCACGCAGCTTGACCAGGCGTTTTATGATGTCCTCTGGCCTGAGCTCCTTCTGGTCCATCTTGTGGGTGTCCAGGTCCACCACGACGCGCATATTGGTGATGTCGGCCCGGATGTCCGCCACGTCGCTGATGGCCGTGATCTCGATCTCGCCCGCCACCTTCTTGACCTTCTCCCGGTCCCTCTTGATCTCGTCCACCAAATGGACGTGCATCATGGGGGTGGAAGGCACGCGCCTGGCGTCCACGATCTCGATGAGACGCGGCAATCCTAATGTGACGTTGATCTCAGCCACACCGGCGTAGTGGAAGGTACGCATGGTCATCTGAGTGCCTGGCTCACCGATGCTTTGGGCGGCGATGATACCGGCGGACTCGTTCGGGTCCATGCAGTGCTCCATATATCGCTCGTGGGAGCGCTTCAGGATCTTCTTGATGGCAGCGTCGTTGACTGAGATGCCCTCGATGCGGCTGGCAATGGTGTTGATGACCTTCCTTGGCATGGGGATCTTCATGTCCTCCGACATCTTGGTCAGCTTGAGCTCGTATTCGGTGGGCAGCCTTAACTTGTCCTCGGGCATCTTGAAGGTCAACTTGGGCCGCTCCTCGACCTCGACCTTCTTGCCCCCCACCTTCTTCGTGGCGGTAGGCTTCTTGGCGGGACGCTTGGGGGCGAAGGCGGCGGAGACCTCCTCCATCTGCCCCTCGTCCAGACCGGCGTTTTGCAGCTGCTCCTTGGTAGCGGCCTTGACCTCGTCCTGGTTGTTGAACACCTGGATGAGCTTCTCTATGGCCGGATCGGATATGCCCTTGCGGCGCAAGGCGTTGGCGGTGTCCTTCTTGGCCATCACTCCTCACCTCCGCTTTCGAACTCGGGTTCCTCAGCAGTCTCCTCGGCGTCCTCGTCGAACGTCTCCATCAGGTCCTTCTCGACGGTGGCATAGCCGCCCATCTTCTTGTCCTCGACCTTCGCAAGCAGATCCGCCTCGTCGCCGAGCACCTCGTAGAGGATGTCGTCGATGTCAATGGCCTTGCTGTTCACAGAGCGGGTAGGGTCGACGCCGTCCTCGCCATACTGGAACTGGATGATGCTGTCCGCAGTGTTGCGCACCGTGCCGTCCTGCTTCAACTTAAGGTCCTCCAGCGCATTGATGAGACGGCGCTGCATGTATCCTGACCTAGAGGTACGCACGGCAGTGTCGACCAGACCCTCACGACCACCCATGGAGTGGAAGAAGAACTCGGTCGGTGTCAGCCCCGATTTGTATGAGTTGATGACGAACCCCTTCGCCTTGGCGCCGAGGTTGCCCTTCTCGAAGTGGGGCAGGGTGCGCTTGTGATAACCACGGGATAATCGCTCGCCACGGACCGCTTGCTGACCGATGCATCCTGCCATCTGGGACAGGTTAAGCATGGACCCACGCGCACCGGACCGGGCCATCTGCACCGCGGAGTTCTCGATACCGAGGTGCTGTCCAGCGGTCTGACCGGCGCTGTCACGGGCCTTGCCAAGCTCCTGCATGACCATGACCTCCAGGGTCTCCTCCATGCTGCGGCCGGGCATCTGCTCCAGTTCGCCGTTGTGATACGCTGCCACCAGGCGGTCCACCTTGTCGATGGAATCGGTGAGCATGGCATCGATCTGGCGCTTCGCCTCCTCGGGGATGTCCTCGTCGTCGATGCCGGTGGTGAAGCCCTTCACCATTATAGCGCCGATGGCCATCCGGGTGACGTTGTCCAGGAACTCCCTGGACATGTCAGAGCCATAGTCCCTGGAGATCTTGTCCAGGATGCGACCCTTGAAGGACCCGATGGCCCTCTCGTCGATGGTGCCTGACAACAACTGCCCGTTCTTGATGCGCACATAGGCATCATTCTCGCAGGCCTCCTTCTTGCACACATTGCACTTCTGACAGATGGATGACTTGAAGGTCTGCCTCAGGTCCTTGGGCAATATCAGCGAGAAAAGCTGCTTGCCGGTCCAATACTGCTTGCCGCTCTTATCCTTGATGGTGGCCTCAGGTAGCTGAATGTTGCTTATCTTGGCCATGATCTGCAAGGCCTGGCCCTTGTCGAACCTGGTATCCCTGTAGGTCAGAAGGAATGTGCCAGTTATATGGTCGTGGATGGCGCCTATGATCGGCCCGCCGAAACGGGGTGACATGATGTGCTCTTGGACCTTCATCAGAATGATGGCCTCGGCCCTGGCCTCCTCGGACTGCAGCACGTGCAGGTTCATCTCGTCGCCATCGAAATCGGCGTTGTAGGGAGGGCAGACGCACAGGTTCAGACGGAAGGTCTTCCCAGGCATGACGCGCACGGTATGGGCCATCATGGACATGCGGTGCAGCGATGGTTGCCGGTTGAACAGGACCACATCGCCCTCCTGCAGGTGTCTTTCCACGATGAAGTTGGGCTCGAGCGTCTCGGCCACGGTCTCAGCGTTCTTTTCGGTGACCCTGATCCTCCGCCCATCGGGACGGATGACGTAGTTAACGCCTGGAAGGTAGTTCTCCATTTTTGGCGTCGGACCGCGTTTGACCATGATCTTGAGCTGTTCGATGTTGGCCTTGGTGGCATTGACAGGGACCGTCAGTTCCCTGGCCGCCTCCTCCGGAACACCAACCTCATTGATGGAGAGGCCTGGGTCGGGTGAGATGACGGTACGGGCGCTGAAGTTGACACGCTTACCGGACAGGT
The DNA here is from genome assembly GCA_016919625.1 of Methanomassiliicoccaceae archaeon. GTDB lineage: Archaea > Thermoplasmatota > Thermoplasmata > Methanomassiliicoccales > UBA472 > JACXTP01. The sequence goes on along the minus strand of JACXTP010000074.1, from coordinate 7,103 downwards.
TGGAACGGAAGCGACCCTCTTTGCCCTTCAACCTCTGCACCAGGGTCTTCAAAGGCCTACCAGATCGGTGCCTGGCAGGCGGGATGCCGGAGGTCTGGTTATCGAAGTAGGTGGTGACGTGGTATTGCAGCAGCTCCCATAGGTCCTCTACGATGAGCTGTGGGGCACCGGCGTCACGGTTCTCTCGCAACCTCTGGTTGATCCTCAGCACATCCACCAGTTTGTGGGTTAGGTCGTCCTCTGACCTGTCGCCTGACTCCAATGTGATGGAGGGGCGGACCGTTACCGGCGGAACGGGGAGAGCGGTGAGGATCATCCATTCCGGGCGGCAGGACTTCGGGGATATGCCCAGTGGGTCCAGGTCTTGGTCGGGTATGCGCTCCAAGCGCTCGCGCACTTCCTTAGGGGTGAGCTTGTGCCCGTCCTCACGGAAGGTGGTGGGCTTGTCCAAGGTTATCTTGAGCTGGTCTGCGCCACAATGGGGGCAGATCATGCGGGCGGCGGCGTCCTTGGCGGTTATCTTTGCCATGTCACGCAGTTCGATCGAATCCCCGCCTAGGTCCTCCACCTGGTCCATGGATGCCATGTATTCCTTGGCCTGCTCCTCGGTGAGCAGCAGGCGTCCGCAGGAGCGGCAGGTGGACTGGAGGAGCTTCTTGATCTCCTTCACGTATCCGACGTGGATGACAGGCATGGCCAGGTCGATGTTCCCGAAGTGCCCTGGGCACTCGTCCACCTTGTGACCGCAGGTCTTGCACCTCAGACCGGGCTCGATGACGCCCAGGTGGGGGTCCATCAATCCCATGTCGATCGGGAATCCATCATCGTCATAGGTGTCCGCTGTGATGATCTTCGTGGCCGACATCTTCCTGATCTCCTCAGGAGATAGGCAGGCGAACTTGATCGACCCGATCCTCTTCGAGACTCCGCGCATCATCGTAGGTCCTCCAGTTGAAGGCGCATAGCGACACCAAGTGAGAGCAGCTCGTCCAGGAGCAGCTTGAACGCGTACGAGGTCTGCACCAGGTGCACGTTGGTGTTGTTACCGCAGACCGGGCAGCGCAGTGCACCGCGCCGGTCCAATATTGCCATATGGCCGCAGTTGTCGTTGCCGCAGACGTACTGGAAGGTCCCGTCGGACTCATCCAGCAGGCGGTCCTTGATGACCATGGCCGCGCCGTGGCCGATGAGGCAGTCACGCTCCATCTCACCGAACCTCAGACCGCCCTGTCTCGAGCGCCCTTCGGTCGGCTGCCTGGTCAGAATCTGGACCGGGCCACGGGAACGGACATGCATCTTGCCGGACACCATGTGGTGCAGCTTCTGATAGTAGATCACTCCCACGAATATGTCGGCGTTGATCTTGCGACCAGTGAGGCCGTCGTACATGACCTCGCGACCGTTGTGCATGAAGCCTTCTTTGATCAATGCTTCGCGCAAGGCCTCTTCGTTCTCACCGGAGAACGGGGTACCATCGACCTCACGGGCCTGCATGGAACCGACCTTGCCACCGATCATCTCCAAGACGTGGGCCACGGTCATACGAGACGGGATGGCGTGCGGGTTGATGACCAGGTCGGGGGTGATCCCATCGGCGGTGAAAGGCATGTCCTCACATGGGGCGATCAGACCGACCACTCCCTTCTGCCCATGCCTAGAGGCGAACTTGTCGCCCAGCTCGGGTATCCTCTCGTCCCGGACGCGCACCTTGACCAAGCGGCTGCCGTTCTCGGACTCGGTGAGCATGACCGAGTCGACCCATCCAGTTTCTCCGGCGCGGCACGTGACCGAGGTCTCGCGGCGCTTCTGGGGGGTAAGGAAGTCAGTCTCCTCTTCGAGGAACCGAGGCGGCGAGGTCTTGCCGATGAGCACGTCCCCGCCGTGCACTGCGGTCTCTGGCGAAATAAGCCCATCCTCGCTGAGGGTGTTGTAGGCCAGGTCCTGCCTGGCTCCCCTTACGTCCGGGGACGGGATCTCGAAATGGTCCTCCTGACCGCCGGGGTAACGACGCTCCTCGGCGCGGTAGGTCCTCATGAAGCTCGACCTGCCCAGTCCACGCTCTACGCTGGATCGGTTCAGGATCAGGGCATCTTCCATGTTGTAGCCGTGGTACGATAGGACCGCGACCACGAAGTTCTGCCCCGCCGGCCTCTCATTGAAGGCCACGAATTCCATGATCTTGGTCTGGACCATGGGCTGCTGCGGGTAGTGCAGGATATGGCCACGGGTGTCGGGCCTCATCCTGTAGTTGCTGGCGCTGAGGCCTAGGGACTGCTTGGCCATTCCCGCGCCCATGGTGACACGTGGTGACGAGTTGTGCTCTGGGTACGGAACGAGCCCTGCGCAAACCCCGAGTATGCACATGGGGTCAAGCTCCATGTGGGTCTGCTCCTTGTTGTAGAGGAGCTTGCCTTGGAGAATGCCACCGCAGTGCCTGCACTTCAGGTGGGCGTGCTTCTCGGTGGTGCCCATGTTCATCCAGTCGACGTCGAGCGGGGACAGGGCTATGCCGCACTTCTCGCAACGCTCCGGGACCTGGTATGGCTCGACGGCGATGAAGGAGTCCTCCTCCTCTTCCGCGTCGACCCACTCGATGGCGCCCTCGCGAATTAGGTCGGTCCAACGGATCTTGCCCTCGCGAATGTCCTCCACGTGCTTGCGGGTGAGGACGGTCCTGCCGTCATGCAGCACGAGCAGAGGGCGGCGTAGGCGGCCCTCGTCACAGTTGATGATGACCTCGTCCATCTCCTCGTCGTAGCGGATGTTGATCTCGTGGGAGAGCAGACCGGTGCGACGCCTCTGGCGCATCTCCGCCACCAGTTCTAGGGCGGAGTTGTGGACGCCCTTCAGGTCACCGTTTACGTAGACCCGGGTGCCAGACTTCTGTTGGCCCTTGACCTCCTTGACGCCGAGGTCCTTCAAGAGGTAGGTGACGTCCTCCTCCCGGAACCCTTCGGACACGTCGATGATCAGTGCGGCGTTCTTCACCAGACCGCAATTCTGACCCTCTGGGGTCTCGTTCGGGCAAAGGCGGCCCCATTGGGTGGGGTGCAGGTCACGAGCCTCGAAGTGAGGTTGGCTCCTTGTGAGCGAGGAGGTGACGCGCCTTAGGTGGGAAATGGTGGACATGTTGGACGTGCGGTCCAAGAGCTGGCTCACGCCTGCCCTTCCGCCGACCCAGTTGCCGGTTGCCAATGCGTGCAGCAAACGGTGGGTGAGCAGGTCGGGACGGATGGCGCTGGCGATGCGCAGGTCCTTCTTCCTGGCATAGGAACGTTCCAGCTGGTACTTCAGGTCCTTCATGAGGTTGGTGAATGCGACGCGGAACAGGTCCTCCATGAGGTCGCCAGCGAGCTTCAGGCGCTTGTTGGCGTAGTGGTCCTTGTCGTCCTCCTTGCGGGTGTCCAAGGACAACTCCAGCACGGACCGGGCGATACGACCGAGGAATATGGCCTTCTTCAGGCGGTCCTCCGGGGTGTCGCCCAAGTGGGGCAGCAACGAGCGGTCGATGATGGATTCGACCTTCTTGACCCGGTACTCCTTGGCCTGTCCAGTGGCGAACTTGCGCTCCAGGTAGACAATGGCGTCCTCGGTGGTGAATATGCCGTTCGGGGGGTAGATCTTCTTGTCCTGGATCTCCTCGATGTTGGCATAGACGATGTTGCCCATGCGCTCCTCGGAGACGATGGCCTCGAAGATCTCTTGGTCGGACTCCATGCCCAGGGCCTTCATCAAGGCCACCAATGGGATCTGGCCGGAGGCGGCAGGGACTGTGACCATCAGCATGCCGTCGCGCTTCTTCTCGACCAGGGTGAGGGCCCGATGACCTTCCTTCTGGGAGAAAACCTTGGCGACCTCGAGCTCGGTACCATAGCGCTCATTGGTCTCTACCATGACCCGGTTCGGGGCCAGGTCCTCGAGGGTGATGAGGACACGCTCGGTACCGCCGATTATGAAGTATCCGCCGGGGTCCATGGGGTCCTCGCCCTTCTGCTGCAGGATGCGCCAGTACTCTTCATCGCTGATCTCGCGCTCCTCCTCCAGGTTCTCCTTGTAAAGGGTGCACTTCTTGCTCTTGACCATGATGGGCAGGTCGCCGAGGTGCACATCCTTCTCTGGTTCCTTCTCGATGCCGTCCTCCACTATGGTGAAGTCCAGGAAGATGGGTGATAGGTAATTGACGTTCCTCAGGCGGGCCTCCATCGGGGTGAGGGAATGGGTTGAGCCGTCCGCCTCGCGGTTCTCGGGAAGCTTGACCTTAATGGTTGGCTTGGCCCCCTGGTCGATGTTGCCGCGGTCGTCGCGCTTGCGGCCGACACGGATCTCGATGATCCGCCCGTCCGTCTTATCGGGGTCGAGGCGAATGATGCCGCGGTCCATATCCTCAGCGCTGACACGTAGGTTGTCGACTATCTTCTGCATACGGCTGTTGGGATTGTCCAACGTGGGCAAGAAGTCGTTAAAGCTGGAAATGTGATGGTTGACTATGCTTCTATCTTTGAAATAAAGTTCGACCAGATCGCGCAATGGATTCACCCTCTGATAACCAGACGATAGGCGACCGCCACCTCGGCGGTCTCGCTGTTCCTCTTGATCTCGATGACACTGCCCTCATCGATGGGCTGGCCCCTGATGTCCTCGATCAGACGGACGCATGAGTCGCTCCTCCTGATCTTGGGCAGCTGGTCCTTAGTGACCCTGAGCTTAGCCAGGACCTTCTGGGCCTCCTCCTTCGTTAACAAACGGTGCTCAGGCACGAGATTGTGCTCTAATACATTGAACTGTGGCGCTTCAACGATAAAAATCACCTCGATTCAGACCCGGGACCTAGATTTCGTCTATTAAGTATCATTATATATACACTTCGGTGGCGGATTATGTTCTCTTGTTCAACTCCCATATTCCTTTTCACCTACTACCAAGGCGGGCCCGCGGGGAATTTCGCGTCCATGGGGATGCCATGGATGTTTCGAACCCCGGGCCACCTGGTTAAAAGCCAGATGCTCTTTCTAGGGATGCCTGTCACCAAACATCCTACCTAGCTGAGCTACGGGCCCATTGGTAGCTGAGTGCCGGCGCTGTGGAGGCGAGAGTAACTATTACCTTTATTTAAGGTTTCTGAGGAACGAAAACATCAGGGTTCGAATGGGCATATTTGACATTAGGTCAAGGGCATTGAATCGACTAATCTGATATTCTATACAATAATGTTAGATATGGCATGTGAAAAAGATCGTACCGGCCTATTTATTTATATAAGAAGCCTAATCTCGCTAACCTCGCAGGAAGCGATGAACATGCAGAACGAGAAGATTTGCAGCTCATGTGGTATCAGGTTGACAGGCAAGGGCATCACCTTCTTCCCCTGCCCCAATTGTGGGCATAACGAGATCGGCCGCTGCTACAATTGCCGTGAACAGAGTGTGAAATACGCCTGCCCTAAGTGCGGTTTCAGCGGACCGTGAGGGTTTCTCATGGGATCAGTAGCCGCGGTGCACCAGCTCATGTCAGAGGACACCGAGTACGACTTCGCCGGATTGGCCAAGGACCTCCCTGAGAAGGTCCCCGCCGGTATCAAGGTGGTCCGCTCGGAGATCAAACCATTGGCCTACGGTCTGAAGCTCCTAGAGGTCACGACCATCATGCCCGATGCCTCCGGTCTGATCGAGAAGTTAGAGGATTACTACCGGTCCATCGACGGCATCGCCAATGTTGAGACCACGGAAGTAGGCCTCATCTGAAGCGCAAACCTGTTCCCAATACCTTACATGTACCTATTTTTAGAATACTTCGATTTAGAACATTAATTTCATGAGGTCGTATACGTCTACGATGCTGGCAAGGATGTGGTCCGATGAAAGCTTTAGTGATCGATGGCTATATCGATGAGCCAGGGTCGCTAGGGGTCCCACCCTACATCCATCCGGGGGTCAGGGCGGCGTATGGGGCGGCGTTGGACGCTGGTTGCGAAGTCCGATACATCACCATTGATGAGCTTAGGAAAGGGGGCCTAGTACCTAAGGCGGATATCGTCCTGACCATGGCCGGCTCTGCCGTGCCTGGAAAGTACATTCGGGCCATGCCCGCCTCGTTGAAGGAGGTCGTCGCCCTTGCCGATAGGTCCCCGGGTGTTATGGTCCTGGGCGGCCCAGCCGCATTAGAGCCGAAGGCTGAGCCCTACTTCGACGTTCTGGCGAAGAAGGACGCGGCCTCGACCCTATATGACCTCATACGCGGCAACTATTCTAAGGAACGGTGGCGCAGCGGTGAGGAATGGGACCGGTGGTTGCTGAAGGGAGCGGAGAGCGTCACCCACCATCCTGACCACCCGCAACCACTGGTAGCCGAGATCGAGACCTACACGGGTTGCGTGCGATGGCGCAGCGGTGGTTGCTCTTTCTGCGTCGAGCCGCTCAAAGGCGAACCCAGGTTCAGGGAACCGGAAGGCATCATCGCCGAAGTGGGACGATTATACGAGCTGGGAGTGCGCAACTTCCGCTTGGGGTCACAGACGTGCATCATCTCTTACAAGGCCCATCTCGACGGCACGGACCGACCCAGGCCGAACCCTGAGGCCATCGAAAGATTGTTGTCAGGGATTTCGAGGTTGAATCCGGACGTGCTCCATCTGGACAACGCCAACCCGGCCATCATCGCCGAGTACCCCGGGGAGTCGAAGGAGATCCTCAAGAGCATGGTCCGACACTGCACCAGCGGTAATGTGCTAGCCTTCGGTCTGGAGTCGGCGGACCCCGAGGTCATGAGGGCCAACAACCTAAATGCCACCGCGGAAGAGACGATGCAGGCCATCCGAATCGTCAACGAGATCGGCAGGGCCAGAGGCGGGTCCGGGTTACCAGAGCTCCTTCCAGGACTGAACTTCGTGATCGGGCTGGAGGGTGAAAGCGAAAGGACGTTGCCATCGAACCTGGATTTCCTCCACCAGGTCCTGCGGGAAGGTCTGCTTTTGCGGCGCATCAACATCCGTCAGGTGAGCTGTATCCGTCGACAGTTCGAGAGCACCCTCCGGCACGGGGAGTTCCTCAAGTTCAAGGCGTCGGTGCGGGATGAGATCGATGCAGGAATGCTCCGCAGACTGGTCC
>JACXTP010000073.1 GCA_016919625.1 Methanomassiliicoccaceae archaeon | reverse complement strand
CCGACCATCAAGCCGTTCTTGTCGACCACCGGCAAGGTGCGGACCTCCATCTTGCGCATCAGCTCCAGCGCCATCTGCAATGTCTGGTTCTCCTCGACCGTCTGCACTTTGGCGGTCATGATCCCCTTCACTTTGATGCCCTTGAGGTTCTTGATCTTCGGGATGATGGTTATCATGTTGGCTCGGGGAACGACCCCGATCAAGGTGCTCCCCCTGATGATCGGCATCTGGCGGTACCCGGTGGAGAGGAAGTTCTCCGCCAGTGTCGTCGTTGGCGTGTCCAGACCGAGGGGCGGTGCCGGCTCCATGACCGCTCGAGCTTTCATGCCAGTCACCATGTTCTTGCGGCGGATTATCGAGCCGAAGCTGACCACTCCGGCCAGCTTCTTCTTCTCGACCACGGGGATCTCGTGCAGATCCTTCGCTCTCATCAAAGCCACGACGTCGGTGATGCCCATCTCCGGGTCGACGCTGCTGTATTCCTTCTCCATCAGCGTCTCCAGCTTGATGGAGTCGATCTGGGATCGCAGGAGCTCTCGGTTCTTCATTGCCTCGATGTTCTCTCCAGTCATGTTTCAATCTCCTTATGTCAAACGATTGATCGTGATGTCCGAGCATCCCTTACCGGTCAGCCCCGTTTCATCGACGTAGCTCTTCGTTAATAGGTTTACGCCCTCCGGTCGTCCACGCATTCCGCTCATCCCTTCAGGTCCGCGAACGCCCGCCTGCCGTTCAGCAGGTCGACGATCGTCTTGAGCAGGGTCGAGCGCTTGACCCTTACCTGGGCGGTGCTGTCCCGGTCACGGATCGTGACCGTATCGTCCTCCAGCGTCTGGTAGTCGACCGTGATGCAGTACGGCGTGCCGACCTCGTCCATGCGCGCGTACCTCCGCCCGATGGAGCCGGAATCGTCGTAGCTGGTCGCCACCTCGTTCGCGCGGAACTCCTGATCGAGCTCCATTGCCGGCTTGGAAAGCTCGTCCTTGCCCATGAGCGGGAATATGCCCACCTTGATGGGGGCCGAGAGCGGCGCGAGGCGCATGACCAGGTACTTGCCTTCCTTATCCTCCTTCTCGGTGTAGGCATGCTCCAGGCAGGTGTACATTATCCGGTCCAGGCCGTGGGACGGCTCGATCACATGGGGCACGAACTTCTCGCCCGACACCTTCTCCTTAACACTGCCGACATCGAAGTACTTGCTCTCCACGGTCATCGGCTCGCCATCCACCTGGACGGTGATGGCGCCATCCTTGATCAGCTTTGGGTCCGCCGCCTCCAAAGCCTTCCCGACCGAAGACGACTTCGCCCTGTACTGCGGGCCGAGCATGCCGTACTTCGGCTTGAGGACGTCCTTCTCGACCTCCACCGGCTCGTCGTAGCGCCGAAAGCCGTTCATCTCCACGTTGGAGAACTCGATGTGCCGGGACAGGTCCCAGCAGCCACGGTCGGCTATTCCGACGATCTCCGTCCAGCCGAAGGAGAGGAGCGCCTCTGCGTCCCAGCAGTCGGCGGCGTAGTGCGCCATCTCGGTCTTCAGGTGCTGGCGGAAGCGCAGCCGTTCCTGGTCCACGCCCACCCTCACCAGGAATCTCTGGGTGAATCCGACGAAGTACGCCAGCGTTTCGTTGGCGATGATGCCCTTGCGCAGCGCCTCTTCCAACGTGACCGTTATCTCCGTGTCCCCCGGCTCGTTCGGCACCAGCCGGATCTGGTCCTGCTTAATATCATCGAAGCGCGGCCAGGTCTTGTCCTTGGGGTCGACGAAGAGCTCCGCCTCCATCATGTTGAACTCGCGAAGCCTGATCACGCCTTGGCGCGGTGAGATCTCGTTCCGGTAGCCGCGTCCGATCTGTATGACACCGAACGGCAGCTTCTCCCGCATGTGGCGGTGCAACGAATTGAAATTGTAGAACATGCCCTGGGCGGTCTCGGGGCGCAGGTAGCCCACGCGGCCGACGCTGCCCGGGCCGATAGTGGTCCTGAACATCAGGTTGAAGTCCTCCACCTTGGAGATCTCGCCGCCGCACTCCACACAGACCATGCCCACCTTCTGGATGAGCTCGTCCATATCCACGTGGCTCAAGCTGGCCGGATTCGGGTGATGGTCCTTCAGCAAATGGTCCGCCCGGTAGGGCGTCTTGCACTTGGAGCAGGAGACCAGAGCGTCGGAGAACTTGTCCAGGTGGCCGGAGGCCTTGAACACTATCTCCGGGCCGATGGTGTCCGCGTCGATCTCCACGAACCCCTCGCCCAGGGTGTAGGCTTTCCTCCACACGTGGATGATGTTGTTCTTCATGGCGGCGCCCATCGGCCCGTAGTCGTAAAGGCCAGCGATGCCGCCGTATATCTCATAGGCAGGCCAGATGAAACCTCTCCTCTTGCATAGGGAGAGCACGTCCGCAGAGTTCATTCCTTGTCACCGGATAACGCCGATATGACATCCAGGTCATAAATCATCGCAAGGAGGTTGTCCTTGGAGTCCCTGACCGGCAGCTGCCCGAAGTCGTTCTTTCGCATGATCCTAGCTGCCTCGGACACCGTCGTCTTGCGGAACACGGTAACTGGTGACTTGATCATGATCTCTCGGACCGGGACGCCGGGGAGCTCGTTCTTCGACACTTCGTACCAGAGCTTGACGACGTTGCGCAGCCCCTCCCAGGTCCACTCGTCCTCGCCTATCTTCAGGTCCCGGACGACCGCCTTGCCGTTCACGTAGGAGCTGTTGAAGAGGTCACGGTCGGTAATGATGCCCGACAGGTGCCCCGTCTCATCCAGAACGGCCAGGGCCGCCGTCTTGCTCACCTTCAGGCTGACCAGGGCGACCGCCAGCGGCGCCTCCTGATAGATCGGCACGCAGGTGGACTTGATGTAGTTCTCCACCGGGTCCTTCAGGTTCTTCTTCTCCAGCACGGACAGCAGGTCCGTCGGGGTGAGTATCCCCACCAGACGGTTCTTGTCCACCACCGCCAGATGGTGGAGGTTGTTCTTGACGAAGATGCTAGCCGCCTTCTCGACGGTGTCCTTGGTGCCGATGGTGGGCGGGTCGCGCTGCATCAGCAGTGCCAGCTGGTCCTCGTCCGGCTTGTTGAATATGTCCTGCCTGGTGATTATCCCGGCCAGCGAGCCGTCGGTGCGCTTGACGACCGGCAGCCCGGTGAGGTTGTGCTTCACCATGGTGCGGAGAACCTCGGCGCGGCTGCCTGGGACCTGCGCGACGATGGGATTGGGGGTCATCACGTCGCCGACCAGGGTCATGGCTTCTCCCCCTTGGCGCGGACCACGAGCACAGGGCATTCTGCGAATCGGACCACTTTCTCAGCCACGCTTCCAAGCAGCAGCTTGGAGACTCCGGTCCTTCCCAAAGTGCCCATGACGATCAGGTCGAACCGCTTCGATGCCTCCATGATCTTGCGGGGAGGGCTGCCCTCCTCGATCCTTATCTTGACGTCCAGGCCGAGCTTGGCTCCTTCCGATTGGACGTAATCGATGGCGTCCTTGCCCTCCTTCTCGAGCAGGGTGTAGACGCTGACGATGGTGGAGTCCATGGGGAAATTGATGAACGAGGTCTGATCGACGACGTAGAGAGCGGTGACCTCAGCATCCAAGACCTTCGCCAGTTCCAGTCCTTTCTTGATCGCTTCTTTGGTGTACTCGCTTCCATCGGTCGGGATAAGTATCCTGTTGAACGGCTTCATAGCGGTCCTCTCCATGCTTCTCTTCCCTTGCAGACCAGCAGGGGGTCGGTCGAACTACTGCGCAGAACCAGGTCAGTGAACGGGTCCCCGCCGTGGGACCGGATCACCATGAAATCGCATGGCTGTCCTGGCTCGATTCCGTCTATAGCTATTGGACTTTTTTCATTTAATAACTTGCGACCGTTTTTCGTCGCCATGTCGAACACCGGCTGGAGGTCGGTCAGCCCCTGCTTCCTTAGCAGCCGGCCGGCGAACTCCATCTCCAGCAGTATGTCCGGCAGGCAGATCATGGCGTTGTCCGTCCCTAAGGCCACCGTCGCCCCGGCCCGGACCATTTCCGCCAGAGGCGGCTCACGGCCGAAGAAGAAGTTGGAGCGGGCGCAGGTCACCAGTATGACCCCGGCCTTCGCGCAGGCCTCTATGTCCGACCTGGTGGCCATTGTCATGTGCACTATGAACGACGGCTTGAGGTCGAGCACCTGGTCGATGTCCTCGCGGACCCGTTCGCTGGCATGAAGGGCGAAGACCTTTCCCTTGGACCGGACATAGGCAGAAAGCTCAGAAATGGTCCCGTAGTCCCAATCGGCGATGCTCGAGACCCCTATTCCTTCGCAGGTGCTGAGGATCTGGTCGACCTCCTCCCAATCAAACTTGAGCCCCTTGGGCCGCCCGAGGATGAGCGGTCTCGGACAGCCGCCCCGCAAGCTGGACAGCAGCCTCGATCCTTCATATCCGCCTTCACGGAAATCGACGAAGCGGGTCACGCCCCGGCCTCGCATGAACATGGACATGGAGACCATGGCCTGCTTCAGCCTCTTGTCGCTGGTCTGCTCCAGGATCCGATGCTTGAGCCCGTGCGGCGGCGCCACCAGCTTCTCCAGGGGCTCGTGGAGGTCCAGCGGCACCAGATAGTCCGCGATATGAGTATGGGAATTGATCAGCGTCGGGACGATGATGCCTTGTGCAATCGGCCCTTTCGCCGCGCCCTTGCCCACCTCCCGGATCACGCCGTCCTCGAAGCCGACATGGCCATTGATGAAGCCGCCGCGGGTGAGGACCTGTCCGGAAGCGTAGCGCATCGACTATGGCATGAGCAACGGCATATTCAAAACCCTCCATCCTTGCGAAAAATGCAGCTCAACAGTCGAAATCGGTATATAACACTCCACTGGGTGAATCGTCCAATGGAACGCTCGCTTTCCCACAAACCTCCCAGCGCAACCTTCTCTGTCAGGTTGAAGGAATACGCTGCTCGCATCCCTTAAGAACAACAAAGCAACGGCGAAGGCTGGCTCGATGGCATCTGATCTCGTAGAATCTAGTGAGATAGCGCTCTTTTTGAAATTCGGGATTTTCCTTAAACTCATTGGCGACTCTACTTACTGATGAGAAGGTGTCCCAATGGCAGAAAAGTGTTCAATCTGTGGTAAGGGCGGGTTGCTAATGGGTGGCTACGCTTGCGAGCTATGTGGAAAAAGAATATGCAAAGCGCATTCTGAGCTCCGTTCCGCTCAGACTACGATCGACAAGGAATTTGCTCTCCTTTTAATTTCGATCGACCCCTCTTCGAACAGAGGACAAAGCGTCGCTCGGATCACGAACAATGGTGAATATGCCCAGGGCGTCTTGGTCTGTCCAGACTGTCTCTCATGGATGGGTTCTGCCCAGAAGAGTCTCTCGGCTCCGCAAGTCGAGAAGAGTGCACTGGCCTAAATCCATTTCTCCTTTTTGGGGGATAGTTTTACACCCCTCCCTTTCCATACTCCGGTCAAGAAGGTGAAGACTTGAAATGGGTCACAAGGGAGGGGGCCAAGGTAGATAGGATTGCTTGCCCTTGGTTGATCAAGAGATTCGTGGACCCTGATGCAGTGTTCCTTTATGTCCCCAAAGACCGCGTTCTCATTGTTGCAAGAGAAGAAGGAGCAATCCCATTTGACACTCCT
>JACXTP010000072.1 GCA_016919625.1 Methanomassiliicoccaceae archaeon | reverse complement strand
TACTGAGGTGTGAGGATGAAGTTCGGACAGGCTTTGCAGACCATGGACATGCCCCGGAAGAAGTACCTGATGCTTCTGGTGCTGACCATCACCATGTGCGGCATCGCGTTGCCAGCGCTGATGTGGTTCACCATTGGGCCGCTGTTGGACCAGCTCACGCTCATCGCCATGTTCGCCATGTTCTACTTCCTGGTGGCGGTCATCATCATCTGGCCTTGGGTCTCGGCATCGAGCCGGCGCATCAAGATCGACCGCAGCATGCCGCTGTACGTCACCGAGCTGGCGGCCTTGTCCACCTCGGACATGCCCTTCGACAAGGTGTTCTTCATCATGGCCCAGAAAAGGGAGTACGGCCCACTGGCCAAGGACTCGATGAGGATCTTCCGTCTGATGAAGTACTACAACGTCTCGGTGGCGGAGGCCTGCCGCTTCATCGCCTCGCACACACCGAGCCGCATGGAGAACGACTTCTTCTCCAGGCTAGGGCACGCGGTGGACATCGGGGAGAAGCTGGACCGTTTCATGAAGAACGAGCACGACGTCATGATGGACGAGTACGTGCTCAAGTGCGAGGGCAGCCTGAAGGACGTGGAATTCGTCAAGGAGATCTTCAGCGGCGCCATCACCGCCCTGATCTTCATCTGCGTCTTCGTGTCCATCATCCCGCTGCTGGGCTCCCAGACGGCGGACACGCTGATCTACGGCATCGTGATCGGCTTTATGATAATGGAGGGGGCATTCGTATATCTGATCCTATCTAAGGTGCCCAAGGACGATATATGGTACCCCCTCCGCCAGAAATATAGGGCGGGCCTCCTCACCGAGAGGGACCGCATGATGATTATCGCGGTGGTCATCGCCGTCCTGGGCATGGTGGGCCTATACTACCTGCTCAGCCCGCTGGACATTCCATTGATGCTGTTCGCCGCCACAATCTGTTTGCCAGTGCTCATCCCGGGAATCATGATCATGCGCGAGGAGAAGAAGATCGAGAAGCGCGACGAGATATTCGGGGCGTTCATCCGTTCCTTGGGCCGTTCGTGCTCGGTCAGCGGCCAGACCATGCCTGGTGCGGTGAAGAACCTGGCCATACACAAGTTCGGGCCCTTGACCTCGGCGGTGCGGAACCTGTCGAAGCGTCTGGCCATGCACATCAGTCCCACCGATTCCTGGGGCCATTTCTCCGCTGAGACGAGCAGCAACATGATCAAGAAGTTCAGCGGCATGTACACCCAGTGCGTCCTCTCCGGATCCAAGCCGGAGGAGACCAGCCTGTTCATCAGCAACAACCTCTTCAAGATCCTGGCCATCCGCAAGAAGCGCATCTCCATAAGCTCGAGCTTCGTCGGCGTGCTCTATGGGATCATGGTCGCTTTGGCCTTCACCATGTGGATCACCGTGGGCATCACCGAGTACATGGCCAGTGTGGTCAGCAACCTGGCTGCCGACACCACCAGCATCGCCACCGGCGGTTTCCTGACCAACATCTTCAACGCCTCCTACAACATCGATCTGTTGACCAACATGGTGGTAGGGGTCATCCTCATCCATGCCTTGTTCTCCTCCATCATGTTGCCATTGGTCAAAGGCGGTCACCTGGCCACCGCGGGGATCCACTTCGTGGTCATGGTCTGGGTAGGCGCTGCGGCGGGCTATGTGGTGCAGCTGATGACAAAGTCGCTCTTCGTCTGAGGCCGATATTAATTCGACCTTGCTTATCAAAAATGGTATCCAGGCAGGCACCGTTTATAATCTGTAACGTTCTCAATGCAATCAGGTACGAACGGTCATGCCAGCCAAGGTCATCTTCATTGACGACGAGGAATCGATGCTGGACCTCATTAAGGAGATCCTGGAGGACGGCGGGGACATCGAGGTGGTGACGGAGGCCAACAGCGTCAAAGCCGTCGAGCGCCTGGAGAAGGAGAGCTTCGACGTCATCATCTGCGATTACCAGATGCCAAGGAAGAACGGCATCGAGGTGCTGCGCGAGCTCCGGGGCCATGGTAACAACACCCCTTTCATAATGTTCACCGCCAGGGGCAAGGAGGAGGTCGAGTCCGACCCGCTCCAGGCGGGCGCGAACGCATACATCCAAAAGAAGGCAGGGTCCCGCGCGGTGTTCGTTGAGCTGCGCGAGGCCGTGGCCAACCTGGCCTGCGCCCGGGATGGAAATCTAAGGAACCGCGACCCCATGGCAGTGCTACGCTCCACCATAGAGAGCCTCCCCATCGGGGTCATAGCCATAGGCCTGGACGGCGGACTGGTCATGCACAATCATCGCCTGCTCGAGCTCTGGGGCCTGGATGAGGCCCAGATGAAGGTCGGTCAGATGACCTATCTCCAACCCATGCTCACCAAGGTGACCAAGCCCGAGGCGCTGTTCTCCTTCTTCATGGAGGTGCGCACAGATCCCATGAGACCGGACATTGGTTCCATCATCATGAAGGACGGGCAGATCATCGCTGTCTCCTCTAACCCATTGATACAGGAGGGCAAGCTCATCGGCCGGGTGATGGCCTTCCGGCATATCCCCCAGAAGACATTGCCCCCCACCTCGGTGGGACCGGACGAGCTCGAGTCCATATTGGACCACAGCGGCACGGTGGCCATAGTCTGGCGGGCGGACCCACAATGGTCGGTGGCCTACGTCTCGGACAACGTGGAACGCTATGGGTACAAGGCAGCGGAGCTGACCTCCAGCAAAATGTCATTCACGGACCTGATCCATCCCGATGATCGGGAACGGGTGCGGTGCGAGCTGAGGCAGTTCCTCTCCTGCGACACCCCCATGTTCATCCAGGAGTACCGCATCGTCACCCGGGCGGGCGACCTGAGATACATACGCGACGAAACGTATGTGCGCAAGGCCTCGGACGGCAGCGTCAGCCATTTCCAAGGCATACTTACCGATCTCACGGAATCGAAGAGGCAGGAGCAGTACCTGCGCGAGAACCAGAGCCTGATGCGTTCCATCATCGAGGCTAGCACCATGGGCATGGCGCTATGCGACGCCGAGGGACGGGTGGTCTTCACCAACCAGGCGGCCCAGCGCATGTACGGCTACAGCAACGAGGAGCTGCGGGAGCTCCGTCCCCCCCAATTCGTGCATCCCGAGGACGTGTGGAACGACCAGAGCATGCACGAGAGCCTTCTGCGGGGGGAGACTGACAACTACGAGGTCACCAAGCGCTACATCCGCAAGGACGGGTCCATGTTCCATGGCCGCCTCAAGGTCTCCGTGGTCAAGAACGACCCGAGCGGGGAGAGGATGTTCCTGCGCATGGTGGAGGACATCACCCCCCAGATGGAGGCACAGGAGGCCATATGGCGGGCGGAACAGCGCAGCCGGCACATCATCGAGAGCGCGGCAGAGCTGGTCCTGACCATTGACGTGGCCGGGCGTATCACATCCATGAACAAGGCCACCGAATCGTTCCTGGGCTGGTCGGAGGATGAGGTCATGTCCACCAACATCTTCGACTATCTGCCGCCCGAGTCCGCCCCTATCGGTCGCAAGGCCATGATGGCCAAGATGATGGGCGAGACCGACCGCACCAACTATGAGATCGAGGTGCGGCGGCGCGACGGCGAGAGCCGCATCCTGGACGTGAACAGCGCCATCATGCGCGAGGGCGGCCGGGTGATGGGCGTGCAGATAATCGCCCGCGACGTATCGGAGAGGAGGAAGGCCGAGGAGTCGATGAGACTGGCGAACCGGAAGATTTCGCTGCTCGGCGATGTCACCAGGCACGACGTGCTCAACATGGTGACGGTTCTATCCAGCTACATGCAGTTCGCTGAGAAGTACAACGTGGACCCGAAGGTGGCCGACTACCTCAAGAAGGCGCACCACGCCATGAACCATATCCAGGAGCAGATGGTCTTCACCCGCCAATACCAGGCGCTCGGGACCGCCGAACCGTCATGGTTCCATGTGCGAGACATCTGGGAGACGGCGTTGGACGAGGCGGACCTGAAGGGCGCCAAGCAAGGGAGCGAGCTGGGCGGCCTGGAGCTGTTCGCCGATCCCATGATCGGCTCGGTGGTGAAGAACCTCATCGAGAACTCGGTCAAGCATGGCGGGCATGTAACTTTCGTCTCATTGACCTATGAGATGACGGACGAGGGCGTTCGCATCATCTATGAGGACGACGGCAATGGCATATCCGAGCTGGAGAAGGAACGTATCTTCGATTGGGGCCACAAGGGCCGGTCGGGGCATGGACTGCACTTCATCCGCGAGATCCTGCACATAACTGGCCTGGAGATCAAGGAGACAGGGCCGCCGGGCTGTGGCGCCCGTTTCGAGATATTCGCCCCGGTGGGCAAGTTCCGCTTCTCCGAGAAGCTCATGTCCGAGTCAACCTTCCAGGACCCCATCGATCAACGCCTTATGATGCTGCGCTGATCTCACTTGGACCAGATGTCCATCTTGACCAGGTAGGTGTCCTCGACCAGGCGAGTCTCCACCTTGTGCCCAGTGCGGTAGAACAGCTCGAGCATGCGGTTGTTCTCGACCAG
>JACXTP010000071.1 GCA_016919625.1 Methanomassiliicoccaceae archaeon | reverse complement strand
TCTACATCAGGAAGGGGGGCGAAACCCTCTTCCATTATTCCCAACGCAGTCCGCAAGGCATCCAAGCCGTCCCTCTCCAGATGCATGGTCGAGTATCGGCGGGTCGAATAAATATGGTGAGGTCGAATGACCAACTTTGTTAGCCTTTGAGCAAGGATTAACCCCCGAGGTAGGTCGTTATCAAGGCGATTATCAGCCCTACGACCGCCGCCGCACAACAGTAAATTAGGAACCGCCTCTTTTTTCTAATCAAAAAAGATAAATAATCTACAAAACACCACATACAACCTATCGAGGGGGAGGAACGTATGCGTAAGGTGTACCTTGCGTTACTATGTGTCCTATTGATAAGCTGCCTATTTCCAACGGTTGCCGCAGAGGACCAGAGCTCAAGCTTCAGATGGATGGACGATTTCAACTACGAGTCCTTGGACGAGATGAACGAGACCGGCTGGACCTTAGAAGGCCCGACCCACACCTCACTGGACCAGGGTGCGCTGGTGCTGAGCGGCATCGGTCAGGATACGGTGGTGCGTTACCGCGAATTCCCCTCTGGGATAAATGACTGGAAGGCAGAGACGAGGAGCAAATGGACCGGAGGGAGTGGTGGAGCCGCCTGCGTCTTTGTGGTCACCGGGGAGGGTTCTTACACCTGGTGGTTGGATGGTTGGTATAGCCAGTATGTTTTCAGCATCGGCAGCGAGAAGGTCATCCAGATCCCAAGCCCAGCCTTACAGATGGATCAATGGTATGTATTGACCATGATCAAGACCGGCAACACCTTCCAACTGTATGTTGACGGCTCTTTGATAACATCCTATGTCAGTCAGACACCGATAGGACAGGTGTTGGGCATGGACAACATCGCTCCTTGGCAGGGAGTGCAGGAGTATGATTATTTCTCGTTCCAGGCCGCTCCGGTTCCCAACTGGCAATTCACGTACGGAGGGACGTCGAGCGACGTGGCCAGCTCAGCTGCGATGACCACGGACGGTGGGTACGTCCTCTGTGGTGTCACCAGGTCCTACGGGGCGGGTGCGTTCGACTCCTATCTGATCAAGATAGATGGCAACGGGACCTTTGTCTGGAACCGGACCTACGGAACCAGTGCGGGGGATTGGACATACGGGGTCGACCCCACCTCTGATGGAGGGTTCATTATTTGCGGTGCGACATCGAACGCAACCACAGGCACCTATGACCTTTGGTTGATCAAGGTCGACCTTGACGGCAACGAGGAATGGAGTAAGCAGTACGGTTCCGGTGTTCGTGGTGCTGGCTTCGATGCCATACAGACCTCTGATGGGGGTTATGCGGCCATAGGGTACAAGCAAAAGGTTGTGGGGGCTGATGACGATGTCCACCTGATCAAGACGGACGCAGAAGGGAACATCGTCTGGGAAAGGACGTATGGCGGTTCTGGGACCGATTGGGGGAAGGTCGTTATCCAAACCTCAGACGGGGGATTCGGCATTTCTGGCTGGACGACCTCTTATGGAGGCACCACCAGGGGATACTTGATCAAGACCGATGCCTCTGGAAACTTACAATGGGAGAAGGACCTCGGGGGGAGCGGAATCAGTTATGGCTATGGCATCGCTGAGACTTCCGAGGGTGGTCTAATTCTCTCTGGTTACACCAATAGCATCGGAAATGGTGGAAACGACGTGTACGTTGCCTACACCGACGCCAACGGGAACTTGTTATGGGAGAGGGCTTACGGAGGCAGTGGAGAGGAGATCGGGGGCAGCGTGTTCGTCCTAGAGGACGGACTGGTCCTTGGCGGTCATTCTGCATCATTCGATCCGATGTACAACAAGATTTTCCTGGTGCGGACGGATTTGGACGGGAATATCCTTTGGAGCGGGACTTATGGCCCAGATGATAACGTCAGTGGTTCGATAGGTGTGCTCACCTCAGAGAACGACATGCTCATCGTGGGCAACACCAACCGATACAATTCTGGAATTGATGACGTGTATGTGCTAAGGATCGGAAACACCAGCGCTCCGATCCCTCCGTTACCAGAACCGGAACCGGAAGTAGAGGGCTTCAACATAATGACCCAGGCCACGATGCCTGTAGCGGCGGTAGCGGTCGGTACTGGACTCAGCCTTTTAGGGCTTGTATTGGCCAGTAAGGCAGGGGAGATGTCCGGGGGTTTCTCCAGCAAGATATCCTCCCCCCTCGATCGGGCCTTGGAACGTTGGAGGGAGGAGAGATCGGTCAAGGAAGCTGGTGATTTCAGCTATGGCTATGCCAAGGGGAGGTTAAAGAGCCGCTTGTTCAAATTGCTGGCGAAGGTTGAGCTAGAGAAGGTGGTGGCGGTGCAAAGGCAACCCTTCCTCGCCGGGTTCTCCACATTGGAGCTGACGGTGATCTCGGTGACATCGGTCATGATGGGTCTGGCGTTCATGATGGCGAACCAGATCAATTGGATGGACCCCGCCTTGTTCCTCACCTATATATTGGTGGCCGGGATCGCGGTCCTGATGAGCGACCTGGTGAACCGGTACATGGCCTCTAAGTATGGGGCGGTCACCGAGTATAAGTTCTGGTTCCTTGGGACGGCCATCATGTTCATCACAGCGTTCTTCTTCAGGGTAGTTTATGCCATGCCGGCACGACTGGCCATCAACGATACCGATAAATTGAGCCTAAAGCAGCAGGCGATACTGGCCAGCTCGGGTCCATTGGTCAACCTCGGGCTGTTCGGCGCATTCATGGCGCTAGTGCCCCTGGGCGGGTTCTTGGCCACCATCGGACTGGTCAGTGCCTCCATGAACCTGCTATCGGCCGTTTACGGGTTAATGCCTTTGAAACCGATGAACGGCTACAAGGTGCTGAGATGGAAATGGTACCTATGGGCGGTTATGTTCCTTCCACTGCTAGTGCTCTACTTCGTCATGACAATATACGTGTTCTGAACGAAGGCGGTCCATGCTGAAGGGCGGGCGCATGGAATCACCTGAAGGTCCGTGAGTCGAGGGCGACACGTCCTCGGACATCATAGTACGAGCTATGTCCAGATCAGATGGAATGGAGGGTCCATGGCAGAGTTCGCATAAATCCTACTGACCAATCCTATCCCGACCGTTCGGACCATCATCCGCGTGGAGTGCCCCAACCCTATTCATCAAATGAAGGTCAGCCTCCCCTCCACCCTCCGGCCCACATTCTGATGGTCGCGCAACCACTCCTCCAAGACCTCGCGCGCCGAGGTGGAGACCACCTTCGCCTTGATGGAACTGAGCTCCTCGAATGTCACCCCGAGGTAGGTGCCAGCATTGCGTGAGTGGTAGCCTTGGAGCACGAGCGTGTATTGCCCATCATCATTGACCGGTTTTCCGTCCAAGCTCAGTTCCCTCAACCTCCCCGCCCTGTCATCGTGCACCGCTCTTACCTTGGAATTGACCTGGTAGCATTCACCCTCCCCGTTCCGGTTGGTGGGGCTCATAACTGTAGCGAAGATAACCCTCAACTGCTCACCCGTCACCGTAAAGCTGGTAAGCATGTCGTTGTAGGGGAAACAGGTCATCAGGTCCCTGAGCGTGACCACAGGACCTATCTCATTGGTCCGAATGGACCCGCTGGCGAGGAGCACTAAGTCACACCCTAACATCTCCGCAAGGGCATCGGCGAACAGGTTGCCTATCTCCGT
Organism: Methanomassiliicoccaceae archaeon; assembly: GCA_016919625.1. GTDB lineage: Archaea > Thermoplasmatota > Thermoplasmata > Methanomassiliicoccales > UBA472 > JACXTP01. The sequence goes on along the minus strand of JACXTP010000071.1, from coordinate 4,173 downwards.
CTCCACCTCGCGTTTGGGATGGGTGTGCTTATACGTCAGCTTGCTCAACATGGAGTTATATTTGTTGTCTACCCTCGACTGGAAGGAGGCTATGTAGCCCTCCAGCTCATTGTCCGGGGTGACCATGGCATCGTCCACGGTCACGAGCCGCCATTGGTAGCCGATGATGTGGTTGGTCTCATCGTCCACCTCGATGTCCAACCGGCCGATCTGGTCGGTGCCAGTCCCAGCTGTTACAATGATGACTCCATTCTCCTCTAGCGGCTTCTCCATGATGCTGTGCGAGTGCCCTCCGATGATCAGGTCCACGCCCCAATCTGGCTTTAACAACCTCGCCAACTCCACGTCGGACTCCAGACCGATGTGCGTCAGAAGAACTGTCAGGTCTATGTCCTCGGTGCGGTAGGCATTGCAGATGCGGCCAACCTCATTGCTGGCCTCCTCCAAGGTGACGAAGCTCCCTATGAGGTTGTCACCTTTGATCTGGTCCATCACCTTCTCCGTGATGATGCCCGTCACCAGGATGCTGAACCCGTCCTTCTCCAGAATGACGAAAGGCCGCATGAGGCGTTTGTTACCCGGTTTGATGTAGAGATTGGCGTTCACCACTGGGAAGTTCGCCACCTTCTCCAAGAATAGCAAGTGGGCCAGACCATAATCGAACTCATGGTTGCCCAAAGTGACCACATCTGGTGCAAGATAGTTCATGATGCCCATGGTGGAGATGCCCTTGTATTCGCTATCGATCAGAGAACCCTGCACCATGTCCCCGGCGATCAGGTAGAGGACATTCTTCTCCTCCTTCCTGACCTTATTTATGTAAGCAGAGAGCAGGGCCAGGCCTCCGACGCTCTTCCCCCCGCCCTTTCCTTCAGCCAGGAAATCCCCATGCATATCGTTGGAATGCAATATGCAAAACCGTTTTTTTCCCATTCCCCTCGCCGAGACACCTAGGGAATTGACGACATAATATGATTATCGTTAATTTCAGGCACCTCAGATGGTCCTTTCCAATTGGTCGATGAACTCCTCTGCCTGGGCGATCCCCTTTTGCCAGAAGGCCTCCTCGGAAAGGTCGAAGCCGAATTCCATGGCCAGGTCGGCGGCCGAACGGCTCGAGCCTGCGGCCAGGAGGGCCTTCACCTTGGGCACAAATGCGGGACCCTGCTCCTTGTACAAGCGGTAAAGGGCGAAGACGAACAGCTGGGCGAAGACGTAGGGGTAGTTGTAGAATCGCAGTCCAGCTATGTAATAGTGCATCTTCATGGTCCATTCCCATTTCATCTCTGGCAACCATTCCACGGCATCCCCGTAGATGTCGTCCCGGGCTTTGGTCCAGAGGGAGGAGATCCTTTCACCATCCAGGAATCCGCCTTCGGATAATGTTTCATAGAGGCTCCATTCGAAGAAATAGCGAGCGCTGACCTGGAAGGCGGCCATGCCGAACCCGTCCAGGACCTGGCAGAGGACGGCCTGCCTCTCCAAATCGTCCTTGGCCTCTGACAACAGTTTATCGGTGAGCAGCAGCTCCCCGAAGATGCTCCCGCATTCGGCGATGCACATGCTCAAGGCGCAGTTGGTCGGCCTTTGTCCCCGACTGCTCAGGTAGGCATGCACTGCATGCCCTTGTTCGTGAGCTTGGGTATAAAGATCGTCCAGCCGACCGTTGAAGCTCTGTAGGATGAAGGCCGATTTGCCATTGTACCAGTCCTGGCAGAATGCGCCGCTTACCTTTCCTTTGCGTACCTCTCCGTCCAGGCGCTTACTCTCGTACATATCCTCCACCCAACGACCGATCTGCGGGTCGAAGCCGGCATAGGCGGAGACGATGATCCTCCTCGCATCATTCCATGAATGTATCTCGTCCGGGACGTTCGGTAACGGTGCCACGATATCCCAGTTAGCGAGTTTAGCCAGACCCATTAACCTAGCCTTAGTGCGAAGGAACCTTCTGTACACCCCCGTGCCATTCTTTATGGCCGCCATTAGGGCGTCGACATGCTCTCTTTCCAGGTCGTTGACCAGTAGGCTGTGGTCCAAAGGCGACCTGAACCGCCTCCAGGTCGAGGTCTGGACATGGTCGTCGCAGATGGCCCTTAAGGCACTGGACCAGATCGTCTCGTCCTGACCTAGTTTGCCATAGACCTCCAGGTTCGCTGACCGTCGCAATTCGCGGTCGGGGTTAGAATAGTAACCGATGATCTGACCATAGGGAAGGGTCTTGCTTTCCCCCTCGACCTCCAGGGTGAAGGAACGTGTGCTGAGCCATTCCCTCTGCAACTGGGACCAAGCGTGTATTCCATTCTGGTCCTTGGTCATGATAAGCCTTTCCTCCGTCTCGGAAAGCAGGTGAGGCGCACGTAGAAGTTGTCTCTCCAGGGCGTGCCTGAACTCGGAGAGGGTCGGTTCCTCGACCAGATGGGGGCAGGATTGGAGCAGCCGGGATAGGTCTATGTCAACAAAGGCCAGGTGTTGTCTGGCCTTGGTCGAGGCCTTGAGCACGGCATCGTTGAGATGCTTGGCGACAGGGTCGGTGGTGTCGGCGGAATAGAGCAACTGACAATAGATGACCACGCCCTCATACCGAAGGGCCAAGGTGTCCATTGTCTCAAGCAGCTCCAAGACCCCCTTGGCATCCAATTCGGAGATCTTATCCCTGTACCTCTCGGCCAGACGGGCGGATGTATCCACCATCCTGTCCAGTTCCTTCACGATCCTCTCAGGGTCTGTGCTTTCCACCAAATGGCTAAGGTCCCATTTTGCCTCTGACATGTCCTTTCCGCCTTCCTGTTCCAGAAAGGTCCTCATTCGCCAAATAGCTAACGCCTTGGCGGCTTAGCGTCGTTTTCTACCTACTGTGGCGAGGTGCAATGTTACCACCAAGGAGATGACGATCAAGACCGCCCTTATGATCAAGTCCTCAACTAAGAACACAATCGTCAATGTCATGCTAGCCCAGAGGAAGGCCATCGATGCTATCCTCCATCGCCAGGTCAATGGCGAGCCCTCCTTGGTGGCGCGAAGATAAGGTCCCAGCCAAGGGTTGGCAAGCAACTTGTTCGATAATATCTTGGAACCTTTGGCAAAACACCCTGCGGCCAAGAGCAGGAATGGGGTGGTTGGAAGCAGAGGCACAATGATCCCAATGATGCCGATTACCAGGAATACGGACCCTAGGACGACCCACAGTCCCTTCCTTAGCTTCTGACCGAGCGATGCCACACCTTCGGCCTCCACACTGACTCTACTCAGGAGAGCGACTCAGTCCAGGTAGAGGAACGCCCAAACGAACAGGGCAATCTGAAGGACCATGAATATGGGGACCAGCACGAACTTCAGCTTCTTGGTCTTGTGGTGATAGATCTTCATGGCCGCATAGGCGCCGAATGGGCCGAGCAATGAGAGGAGGAGTAGCATCGCCTCGGACGTGCGCCACTTCCCCTTCTGAGCTTTCCGTTTGTCTCTCCAATAGGCATAGAAGGCCATTAGGTTCAGAACCAGTAAACCCAACAGAATGTACCAATATATCGACAAGAACCGCCACTCCCCTTTTTCATTCCTTAGATGATGGTTCAACCGTAGGGTATGTTATTAAATTACCTATGGCAGGCAGGATGAAAAAGCCAATCATGATACCAGTCAAAAGACCGGAGTCTAACAAAATATTTTGACGGTGATATAAGAACAGAACATTAACTTTTATTTAAGGAAAAATTAAAAAAAGACAGGTTCAGTACCTGTCCTTCGGCTTGTGCTTCGCGTAGCAGTCCCTGCAGTAGACAGGCCTACCTTCGGTCGGTTTGAAGGGAACCTGGGTTTGGCATCCGCAGTCGGAGCATTTTACATCACTCATCTCGCGTGGTCCGTCGTTTCTGGGGCGACCATAGCTGCCCCCTTTCTTGTTTCCGTACATTACTGATCGACCTATTGTTGTTTATTATCCCAAAAACCCTAACGGATCCTTGCGACAAAAATGAAAGAGAACGTTCAACTATATATAAGAAGCGGTGAGAATAAACGTTCTTTCGCATCATTTTTCTCACAGCTCCTATGATTTCTGGCGACATGCCAACGTTGTTTCAGATTTTGCCGAGGATGTCCTTTCTCTTCTCCTCGTACTCTTTCTCTGTTATCATTCCCTTGTCCTTAAGATCGGTCAACTGCTTGAGCCTC
>JACXTP010000070.1 GCA_016919625.1 Methanomassiliicoccaceae archaeon | reverse complement strand
GATCCGCATGCCATTCCTGGCGTGGACCCTCATGCGATCCCAGGCGTTGATCCGCATGCCATTCCTGGCGTGGACCCTCATGCGATCCCTGGCGTAGACCCGCATGTGATCCCTGGTGTTGACCCACACTAAGGTTTGAAGATATTTCCTTCCCAAACCGTTTTGAAACGCCTTACTTATTTTTTATAAAAAGATCAGGCCATGATCTTGGCCATGCTTTCCTTTGCATCTCGCATGATCCTCTCGTGACCGATGCGCGAAGCCACGGAATAGGCCTCCTCGTATAGTTTCATGGCCTCTTCCTTCTCATTATTCTCCATATAGACCGAGGCTATCTCAAGCAGCCATAGCGCCAACCTCGAAGGTATGTCGAACCCTCTTAAGGTGTTGAGGCTGAGCATGAACTCCTCCTTGGCCCACTCCCAATCGCCCCTCAAATTGTAGAGGAAGCCACGATAGAAGTGCATGTTCGAGATCATCACCTGGTCGTTGAGCTTGACGAAGAGTTTGGTGGCCTCATGCAATAGCTCGTCCGCTTTGGCCAGGTCGTTCCTCTCCAGGTACCCCGCGGTCTGGTTCGACAGCGCATATGCTAATGTGTTGATGTCGCCCACCGAGGTGGCCAGGTCGACAGCCCTTTCCAAATATTTCAAGCCCTCATCTCCTTGCTTAAGGGATTGCATGTCATTACCGATGCCGATGCACACCTTGGACGTCATGTTCACGTCACCGGTGCGCTCGAGGATGTTGAGGGCCTCCTTCTTCAATCGCACCGCCTCGGTGTATTCCAATAAGCTTGCCTTGACCCTGCCCAGACCATACAGGGACCTTCCTAAGGCTATCTTATCCCCTACACCTCGAGCGAAGTCCCCAGCAGCCTCGAAGTTCTGCACCGCCTCGTCGAACTTGCCGCGCCGTTCAAGCAAACCGCCGGTGTCATAATAGATGTCCGCGAGCGTTTGGGAGTCCCGGATTTCGTTGGCTATGCAGGAGGCATCTGCCAAATGTTTAGATGAGCTATCGTACAGGTTGCGCTTCATCTCCAGCACACCCAGCCTCCTGTGTACCTCGGCCATGAGGCGAGAGCCCTTGTCGACAGGTAGGTCATCTAGCATCTCGGTGAGTTCTTCCACCGCCCTTTCGTACTCTCCATGGAGCTCCAGGATCTGGGCGTGCAACATGAGCAGCTCCATTCGGTCCCGGTTCGCCTGACCCTTTGTCTCAACCAGCAAACGGCTGAGCAAAGGGTCGAATTGCATGGCATATCCCTTGGAGATGATCTCCTGGCCACTCCCTGCCGCTACCTCCACCGCCTTCTCTAGGTCCTTTGCCATGATACAATGGTACAACGCCTCCACCTTGGATGAGTGCGAGGAGTCCTGGATATAGAACTTTGAAGCGGCCCGATGGTAGATCATCCTCTGCCTTGGAGTCAATCGCGAATAAGTGAACTCGCGAAGTAGGTCGTGCATGCCAATCATGCGCCCGATGGACTCATGGAGGATGGATTTGGAAATCAGAGAGTCGACCGTTTCGTACGAGACGGTGTAATCGATGTCCTGGAGCTCGATCTCCTTTCCATTGAGGTCCTTGCGGATCTCCTCCTCAGTGATAAAAAAGGCGTCCATTATGACCGGGTAACGGAATACCGATGCCACGTTCATGATGCGCTTCTCCGCCACATCCAGTTTGGAGACCACCTCCTGATCGATGAACATGCGTATGTTCTTCCCCAACGCCGATTGGGGCTCCTCGATGAGCTCGAGGAACAGAGGATGCCCCTTCGTGATCTGGATGACCTGCTCTATGTTATCCTCGGGCATGGAGCGGGCCCTCAGCATCCTCAGGCTGCTCTCCCTGTCCAAACCCTCCATCTGCATCTCTTTGATCAGGTTTCGGATGACCAGGCTTCGAGAATAGAATGCCGGGACCTCGCGGGTAGCGCAGACCACCCTGATCTTGGGCAGCTCCTCGATCATGTTGATGAGCGCGTTGAGGAAATCTAGCACCAGGCGCTCGCCCTTGTGCACATCGTCGAATATTAGCAGGACCGGGATGTCTCCCATGTCAGTGATCAGGATCTGCAAGACCTCACCAGTGTGAGGGGTCTCGTTCTGGTTGAGGTACCATTCCAGGTTCTTCTTTCCCAGTTGGGACAGGAACTCTGCCAGAGGTCGCAGCAGGCCTCGCACATTGACCCATTCGTGTATCTTAAGCCAGAACACGTTGGTCTGTTCTCGGACATCTTGGGCGAACTTCGCTAGTAATGTGGTCTTCCCTATCCCAGGAATTCCATAGATTATGATGGCCCGGGTGCTCTCACCGTTGATCAGGTCCATCAGCTGACGATATTCCTTTTCTCTGCCGAAGAAGGATCGGACCGCCGGCTTTTTGTCGGTGAAGTCAACGAAACGCCTCTCCTCTTTGGTCTTGGACTCGTGGAAGGATCGGCAATCGAACTTTCCCCTAGCAACGCCCATGATTATTTCCAGGAAGGTGTAATTGCCGGGCATGTAGACGGAAAGGCGTCCTACTTCGTCCTGGTGCAGGTCCCCCCTAAGGTCGACGACCTCGACCTTCATCGCCTCGAGGTCCTCCTTGAGATGCTTAGCCTCATCGAAGCCCTTGGTGGAAAGGAAATAGACCCGGCGGACGCTCGGAAGGCCCTTGACGTGCTTGGAAAGGATATCTACGATGCGCTCGTTGGCCATCTCGTTCAAGATCTTGGCGACATTGTTCCGACCTACCTCTACCGCATCCGCTATGCCCTCTTGAATGACGGCTTTGGGGGCATCAGCGTCCTGACTGTACCTCTGGTAGGACAGTAGGTGCAGTAGCACCCTTTCCCGGGCAGTCAATAACGACTTCCGGGCGGCTCGGTTCACGGACTAAGATTGTTTTCTTGAATAAAAATAATTCCCTTCAAATTATTATCTTTGAGGATAAGATAGACTCTCATTTCAAAATGAGCATGCTCAAAATCAGTTTTTATATCACGAATATGAAAGGGTATGTGCTAGCAGAGTGTACGTTATGTCTCCTGAGGATGCCAATATGAACGTGGTCATGCTGGTCGAGGGTTTTCCTCGGCTCGGTTTCAGTTCCTTTGCCAGCATGATCGCCGATGGCACTCCCGGTGTCTGCATAACCCGGTTGCATCCAGAGTACGTGATGGAGAAGTTCGGTCTTTTATCGCCCAAGTACTACTGGCTCAGCGGAAGCAAAGGGGACAACGTGATCTCTCCCAAGACCTTGACCGCTCTGTCGAAGGCGGTCAAGCAGGAGGCGAAGGACCGGAAAGTGATATTCTTCCTGGACGGTCTGGAATACCTCCTGCTTTGGAATGACATGCGTAAATTGCTCGCCACCCTCGAAGAGATCAACCAGGCTTTGAAGGTGAACGGTGGGGTGATGTACATCGGCATTGACCCCCTCACCCTTGAGCAGAAGGACCTGGACCGGTTATGGGCGGTGTTCCCCAAGATGCAGCTGGACGAGAGCACGGTCAAGGAAGCCCAGCGATCTGGACAGGGCGAGGTAGTGTCGCAAGGGCAGATAACTGGAGGGCAGCATCCCGGCCGCCCTTTGACCGCATCGATGTGACAGACCGAGAAAAAAGGTCATGATCGATGAGGGGATAGCGGTGAGCTTGCCTATTGTAAATTTGGTCGAATGGTGTCAAGATCAGATGATCGCTCTCATCCGCCCTTTCTTATCGCTATAGGCCACCGCCATCCTTGGAGTGTTATGGGCATATGATATCTCACCCTTCCTGTCGATGAGGATCACACCCCCATGTCCTCCCACCCGTCTTTCTAAGAACGCTATCGCCTCATTGGCAGCAGACCGTGCGCTTTTTCCTGCCTCGATGCTCTGACATACTCTTCTTGCGACGCAGATCTTCATTAAGGCCTCTCCATAACCCGTCGCTGACACGCCCGCTGAGCTGTTGTCGGCATATGTGCCGCATCCTACCAAAGGGCTATCGCCGACCCTTCCGGACATCTTGTTGGGAGTTCCGCCGGTGGAGGTAGCGACAGCAATATCGCCATCATCATCGATCGCGACCGCACCCACTGTTCCCATCGGGCCAGACGTTTTTCCGCTAAAGGCATCTCGCTGATGGAAGCCTTTGATGCGTTGGATGTCCTTCCATCTTG
>JACXTP010000069.1 GCA_016919625.1 Methanomassiliicoccaceae archaeon | reverse complement strand
TGGCTACAATCAGGCTACCTGGTCAAGGCACGCCCCGCTCGAAGTGCGCCGATGTGATGGGCCCGCACTTCTTGCGCAATGCCGATTTCCTCCTCAGGTCGCGCTGGGAGAACACCTCGGCCGCCAATCCCGCCAGGTCGGGATGCCGTCTGCGCACGTCCAGCCCAAGCGAGTCCACACCGATGCGCTCTAGCTCGACCAAGTGGTCCAAAAGGAACGTGTCCGCCGAGTTCAGTATGTGGGCATAGCCCTGGTGGTCACGGTATACTTGGAAACGTGCCCCCAACTCATCGATCAAGGAGCCCTCCTTGATGCAAGGGTCCTTGGTGACCATGAGCTCCGCCCGGCCGAACACCATCACCTCTATCCTAGCCTCGGTGCTTCGCGCGATGTCAGCGATGTCCTCCCGGTCCAGCTCAACAGACAAGGTATATTGGTGCAGCTCGGGGACGGTGAAGGAGTTGAAGCAATTGAGGGAGCTGTGCCCGTAGAGCTGGCGCTCCCGGTACCTTTCCGCTTGGCCCAGCGTGCACGCCATGATCTGGTCGCTCTCAATCTCCGGGACCTCGGGGGATATCCTGGGCAGGAGCGGGACGATCTCCACGCCTTGTTCGGAGCAGAAGGCCATAGCTTTGTCCAATGATGGCGACATCTCGTAATAGATGCGGTCAGCGAATGGCAGCACCGCCTCCATCGTCTTCAGGGAGGAGACGTAGAAGGATAGCTCCGGGTCTCTGTGACGACGGCCCCGGTCGCGCATAGGCAGCTCGACCTCGCGGCGCCTTACCGGTGATGGCTTAAATTCCATCGTGCCGATCCTTCCCTGCAGGTCCTCGAACTCCCGGTCCTTGGTCTTGTAGACCTGGTAGAGACCATCGGGTATCGGGAAGGGGGAGCGCAACAATACCTCCCCGCTCTTGCGCGGGTCGGAACGGACCTCGAAGCCCCCTACCTTCTGGTCGCCCTGATAAAGTGTGATTCCGTCGCCCCGGGCCAACCGCTCGGTCCTGAGGGTCATGGAGCCCGCCACCATGTTGCCCTGGCCCAATGGCTGCCCGCGCGACTCCGCGTATGCCGTCTGCATGACGCTTTCGTCCATCAGATATCCTCGACTGAAACCACGGTTGAAGACCGTCTCCAGCAGGTCTCGTTCCCTTTCGGTTATGAGCTCCTTCTCCCCCTTGGCCGCCCTATCAATGACCGAACGATAGATCTTGGAGGCATAGTAGACGTACATCGGGCTGCGCATGCGACCCTCGATCTTGAGCGAGACCACCCCGATCCTCATCAGCTCCGGTACCGAATCCACGCCAAAGGTGTCCGCCGGGCTGAGCAGATAACCTTCCCTATCCCCAAGCTTGTACCTCTTCCTGCATGGCTGGGCGCACAACCCTCGGTTGCCGCTCCTGCCCCCCAGCATGCTGGAGAAGAGGCAGCCGCCGGAGAAACAATAGCACAATGCCCCATGTATGAACACCTCCAGCCCTATCTGCGTCCTTTGTTTGACCGCCTCGATCTGGGCCAGGGACAGCTCCCTGGAGAGTATGGCCCTTTGCAAGCCCTCCTTCTCTGCCCAGAGGGCCGCGTAAGGATCATGGATGCCCATCTGGGTGGATGCGTGGACCGGGATGTCGAGATTGTCGAGGATGCAGCGCATCAAACCCCGGTCCTGCACGATGATGGCGTCCGCACCCATGGAAACGAGTGCGTCGGCGAAGGACAGGGCGGAGGACAGTTCGGACTGTTTGATCAATGTGTTGACGGCCACATAGACCTTGACCTTGTTCTGGTGGGCGTAGGCCATGGCCGCCTTCAGCTCATCGTCCGTGAAGTTCTGGGCCATGCGGCGGGCGCCGAAGTCCTTTCCGGCCAGATAGACCGCGTCCGCTCCACCCATGATGGCCGCCTTCAGGGTCTCCTTTCCGCCAACGGGGGCGAGCAGTTCCATGGGCTTTGGATAAGGACATTCTCTATTTAATGTCGCCCTGGCGTAGCATACAGTTAGTTCGGTGCTTTATGACCTCAGCCCCCGGTGGCATCGTGGGGGTCAGATGAGGAAACTTCACATCGGAACGGGACGCGATGATCTAGGAACCACCATCGAAGGGAATGGCACTACGGCGCGGATATGCATATCTCCGCCCAACCGTCACGGGGAGAGGGAGGACCCATCGAGGGCACCGTCACCTTTCTCTCAGGTCTGGACGCTGGAGCGTTCGGCCTCGGCCATCGAACCGATCGAGGACCGTTACCTGAAGGGTGGGAGGGTCCGCATATACGAGATGGGGGGCACTCGGACCGTCTACCATCTTGACCCATGGGAGGCCTCCCTCGGACCTAAGGATGTCTCCAGGGTATTGGAGGCGATGAGGTCGATCAGAGGTTGCCCGCCATCGCAAGCAGGGGGGTTCCCGACCCTCCGCCAACACGCACTGGAACTGGCGAGGAGGTCGCTCGCCCTCACAGTACCGAGGAAGGACAAGCCCCTGGCGCAACCGACGAACGTCGACCAGTTAGCTGAGGTGGCGGTCCGTTACACCGTAGGCTTCGGTGCTTTGGAGCATCTCCTGTTGGACGATCGGGTGGAGGACATCTATGTCGATGCTCCCTGCGCCTCGGTACCAGTGCATGTGACCTTGGGCGGCATTGCCGGCTCCAGCACGACGATCCGGGCCGAGACCAACCTGATGCTGTCCGATCTGGAGCTTCAGGCTCTGATCACCCGGTTGCGCTACTATAGCAGGCGACCCTTCTCCGAGGCCTTCCCAGTGCTGGAGACGGATGTGCCCGGTTTCGATTCCAGGGCCACCTTGGTCGGCCACCCGCTCAGCCCCCACGGACCCGCCCTGGCGTTGCGCCGTCATTCCCGCAAGGCCTGGACCCTGCTGCGCCTGGTGCAGAACGGCACCCTGACCGCCCAGGCGGCCGGGCTCATCTCCTTTCTGGTGGACGGACGCTGCAGCATGCTGGTCTGCGGTCCCCGCGGCGCGGGAAAATCATCGTTGCTTTCTGCCGTGATGTTCGAGCTTCCCCCTTCGCAGCGTGTACTGGCCATTGAGGATACCCTCGAACTTCCGGTGCGCAAGATGCAGGAGCTCGGTTATCGCGCCCAGTCGTTGCTGATCGAGGGCGGACTGGACAAGGGTGTGGACCAGGCGGCCGAGGAGGCGCTCCGCGTATCCCTACGCCTGGGCGAATCGGCGCTTGTGATGGGCGAGGTGCGCGGTCGAGAGGCGGCCACATTGTACGAGAGCATGCGCACCGGAAAGGCCGGGTCGGCCGTGCTTGGCACCATCCACGGCGACTCCGCCCGGTCCGTCTACGAGCGGGTGGTGCACGACATGGGCATAGCGCCTGAGGCATTCGGCGCCACCGACGTCATCCTTAGCCTGGCCCTGACCAGGCCCCTGGGCTCGCATCGCCAGGTGCGTCGATTGTCCGAAGTGGCGGCACTGGCCAGGGAGAGAGGTCCGGGCCAGTTCGATCAGATGTTGGACGCCTTGGAAGGAGGGAAAGTGGTCGGGGGTTTCGACGTGGTGGAAAGGGTGGCCGCATCATGGGGGATAGAGACCGAGGAGGCTTGGGACAACATATGGCTGCGCGGCGAGATGCGGCGCCTGCAGGTCGAGGCCCAGGGGAACAGCCCCAACGACCTGGTCGGCCCGGCCGCGGTGTGCGCCTGCAACGAGTTCCTCTGGGGACGGCTGGAGCAAGCACGGTCGGAACCGGATGCGTTCCTGGAACAGTTCCGGGAAAGGCTCAGGGGGATGGCCTGATGGGCGATCGAGTGGCCGATCACCGTCTGCGCGTCTCCCGGTGGGCCAAGCTGAAGGCGCCGGCCTGGTTTGCGAGGCGGGGAAGTGCCATGGAAGCTGAGGTCGCCTGGATGGAACGCAACGGCATAGAGGTCGACGTGGTCCGCTCGGCCGCTTTCACCTCTCTACTGGCCTACTCCTCGCTCTCCTCCATCCTCGCCGTCCTGCTCAGCTTCGTCCTTTCACTGGAGCAGTTGCTCTTCGTCTCAATGGGCCTTTTGATGCTGCCATTGATCGCCTGCTCCGCCACCCTCTCGTTCGCAAAGCAGCGGGCCCAGGAGGAGGAACGCGCCATACTGCGCGATTCGCCCTCCATCATAGGCGTTCTGAGCATGAGCATCAATGTCAGGCCTTCGCTGGAGGGGGCGGTCTCCGCAGCGGCCGTCGGAGAAGGTCCTATGAACCTCCGCCTGAGGCAAGGTTGGTGGGAGGCCATGTCCGGACGGGCGGTGGGACTGGAGGGCGCCATCATGGACCTGTCCACCTCGCTCGGAGAGTTGAACGATGGGCTCCGACAAGCCCTGGTCCTTACCATCGCCTCCACCAAGCAGGGCACCCGAGGAGGAATAGACCGCCTGTTGGACCGTGCGAACTGGCTGGTGCTGGAGGGCGTGAGGGAGAAGGGAGAGCGCTACGTGGCCTCGCTCTCCGTGCCCACCATGGTGCTCTTCGCCTTCGGCGTTCTGCTGCCGGTGATGCTGTTCTCGCTCATGCCCCTGATGTCCGTCGGATCCACTGGCACCGATAGTTTCGCCTCTCCGCCGGTCTCGCTGCCGGTGGTGGCCCTGTTGATGCTGGTGGTCTTCCCAGCCTGCACATTCGTATATGCTCAGAGCGTACTGCGGCGGCATCCCCTGAGAGGGCCTACACAAGGCGCCGTCCTGGACGGCAAGGACCTCACCGTCCTAGTGATGGTGATCGCGATCGGGCTTGGTACGGCGTTCTTTGGACTGGACCCGTTGGTCACCTTATCGATCATCGCGTTCGGGGCCTCGGCCTGGTTCCTCCTGCGATGGCGCGATTGGCACAAGCGGTCCATGCAACGGCCCAAGGTGGAGAGGGAGCTGGTGCTGGCATTGTTCCTCATCGGCAACCATCTGGCAAGCGGAGGGTCCTTCGAGACGGCGTTGACCGAGCTGTCCAACGGCAAGGAGGGCACGGCCCAGGACCTTTGCCGACGGGTGCTGCATCAGGTCCGCACCGGTCGGGAGGACGTGGCCCAGGCATTGGATGGCGACGAGGCCTTCCGATCCGTCTCGCCAATGCTGCGCCAGGCCTTCTCCACAGTGATGCGGTGCGCCATGGTGGACCCAAGGGCGGCCACCCGCACCGCGTTGAACCTGGCCCAATACCTGAGCGACCTGCAGTCCACCGAGGCGAAGATGAGGGAGCGGTTGCAGGGAGTGGTGGACATGATGGCCCACACCGCCACCTACTTCGCGCCGATCGTGCTTGCTGTGACCGCGAGCCTGTTCCAGATTGTATCCACGGTGACCGGCTCGGACCAGGGCTATGACGGACTGATGCTCATCGGCGGCCTTTACGCGTTGGAGCTTTGCGCCGTCGTGACCTACTTCAACCACATGATGATCGGCGGAGCCGACCCGCGCGGGGCCATGTATCAATTCGCGAAAAGGGCGCCTGTGGCGGTTATGACCTATGCCATCGCCTTCTTGGTCGCCGCGGAGGGCCTCACCACGATCGCTTGATCTCGAAAAGGGAATCGAGCTCCGCCCGATAGATGCTCATGGCCAGGTGGACCTCGTTCTGCTTGCTCATGTTGGCATCGATGTCCCGCCTCACCTCTTCCTTGAGGGTGATGAGGAGGACGCGGTCACCGGCCGAGAAAGTGGCCTGGGCCAATCCCTCGTCCAATACCTCGATGTTGCCCTTGCCGAGGGTGCACCCCGAGGAGAACTGCACCCCATCTGCGAGGCAGGACAGTGGAGGCCTGAGCCCAGAACGCACCACGGCCTTGGTCTTGCCGATCAGCTCGACCTTGGCGAGCGACCCCATGCGATAGCCGATGACCACGTAGGGGCCGAGATGGCCATGGAAATGGGAAAGGGCCTTGAGCTCAGGGGGGACGTCTGACTGCACGGACATGGCAATGGGCGGGGAGCATATCAAAATTGGCACGGAAAGGACAATTATGTCGCAGAAATGGTTATCTAGCGGTCGAGGCTACTCAGCGACATGGCCGACCTCGAGGGAAGACTGCGCCATGTGCGCATAGTGCTCCTGGTCTTCTTCTCCGGTCTATTGCTCCTGATGCTCCTGGTCCCTTTCACCGAGCCAGCTGGGAGCGTGGGCGACCTGTCGGGCAAGATCGGCGAGGTCGACAACGCCAGGAAGGAAGCGGAGATGAACCCGGTGGCAGGGGCGGTCTACGGGTTCGGGGACGTGAACTGCCATCAGATAGCCTCCCGCTCCTACTACCTGAACGGCAACCAATTGCCCATCTGCTCCCGCGACCTAGGCATCTTCATCGGCATCGTGGTCGGTCTGGCCATCACCGTGGTCGTCAACTTCCGTCCCCGCTTCTACATGGTGGTGCTCTTAGCCCTGCCGATGGCTTTGGACGGAGGGGTCCAAGCCATCACCGACTACGAGTCCACCAACCTGCTCCGCACAGCGACGGGGCTGTTGGCCGGCATCGCCCTGGCATTCTTCCTGGCCATCCTGGCCCGCGAGGTGCTCCTACCCGACCGCAAGAAGGCGGTGGAAGGCTGAAAGGGATGCCTGGACGGAAGGATTTCATGCCTCTCATGTTCGGATAGGATTGGATAACGTTTATATAGAGAAGCTACTATTTTGAGGGCAACAGGCAAAACTGTTAATCCTTTTGACTGTTCTAGAGGTGTCATAATGTCAGAGCAGCTAAAAACAGGTACTACCACCATCGGCATCGTCAACGCTGACGGAGTGGTGCTGGCCACAGAGCACCGCGCTACCATGGGTAATATCATCGCTCACAAGGAAGTGCAGAAGGTATTCAGGATCGACAACAACATCGGTCTCACGACCGCCGGTCTGGTCGGCGACGCCCAGATACTGGCCCGGTACATGAAGGCCGAGGTCGAGCTATACAACTTGAAGCGACAGACCCCCATGCCGGTGAAGTCCGCCGCCACCATGCTCTCCAACATCCTGAGGAGGGGTGGAGGGGCGCAGGGCTACTTCTATGTAGGCCTCATCGTGGGTGGCTGGGACCGCAACGGAGGGCAGGTGTACAGCATCGACGCCGCCGGTGGTTGCATCGGCGACCACTACACATCCATCGGGTCGGGCTCCCTGTTCGCCTACGGCGTCCTGGAGGACCACTACAAGAAGGACCTCTCCCTGGACGACGCCATAAACCTGGGCATCCGGGCCTTGAACGCCGCGATGAAACGCGACTCCGCCAGCGGTGATGGCATGGAGATAGTCACCATCACCAAGGACGGCTACGTCGTGGTCTCCCAGGAAGAGATCCTCAAACGCGCCTCGCGCATGGGCATAACCGTGCCCAAGCCGTGAACAAACCCATTCCCAAACCCCAATATTTGTCCTTTCCAACAATATAATTCCCAAGTGAACGTGCATGAGCAACGAACGCATTTTTGACGAGGCCCGTGAGCAGGTACGGAAGATCGTTCCGTCCCACATCAATATCACTTCTATCGATTTCGAGGGCCCTATCGTAGTGATATACACACAGGACATGGAGGCGTTCGCCTCCAACAACGACATAGTGAGGCAGTTGGCGCAAGGGCTGCGCAAACGCGTGGCCATCCGCCCCGACCCATCTATGCTGGCCGACCCGGACTCTGTGGAGAAACGCATCCGCGAGATCATCCCCGAGGACGCCCAGATCACCGATATCTACTTCGAGCCCGAGACCGGCGAGGTCACCATCGAGGCCATGGCCCCAGGCCTGGTCATCGGCAAGCAAGGCTCGGTCCTCAACGAGATCAAGAAGGAGGTGGGCTGGGCCCCGAAGGTGGTCCGCGCGCCACCGATACCGTCCAAGACCGTCTCCGACATACGCAACTATCTGCGCAACGAGAAGGTGCAGAACGAGCGCAAGGACTTCCTGCGCAAGGTCGGCCGACGTCTGGCCAGGCCTAAGCTGGAAGGGGAGAGCTGGATCCGCATGACCGCCCTGGGCGGCTACCGCGAGGTCGGGCGTTCCGCTTCCTTGCTGTCCACCAGGGAGAGCAAGGTGCTCATCGACTGCGGCATCGACGCATCCGATTCAGGCAAACCGTATTTCGACGCGCCGGAGATCCAGCCTTTGGACCGCCTCGACGCCATCGTCATCACCCATGCCCATCTGGACCACTGCGGTCTGTTGCCGGCATTGTACAAGTACGGTTATGATGGCCCGGTCTATTGTACCGCCCCCACCCGCGACCTAATGTCACTGCTCCTGCTGGACTCCATCAAGGTCTCTGCCGGCGAGAACAAAAAGGTGCCCTTCGATTCCGCCGACGTCCGCGAGATGGTGAAGCGTTGCATCCCCCTGAAGTACGGGGAGACCACCGACATCGCACCGGACGTACGCCTCACCTTCCAGAACGCCGGGCACATCCTCGGCTCCGCCGTCTGCCACTTCCACATCGGCGACGGTCTCTACAACATCGCTTTCTCGGGCGACATGAAGTTCGAGCGCACCTGGCTCTTCAACGCCACCACCAACAAGTTCCCCCGCCTGGAGACCATGATCATCGAGTCCACCTATGGTGGCTACCATGACATCCAGCCTTCCCGTACCGATGCGGCGACGCAATTGAAGGGCATCATCGAGCGCACCTTCGCCAGGAACGGCAAGGTCTTAGTGCCCGTCTTCGCCGTCGGTCGTTCCCAGGAGGTCATGCTGGTCATCGAGGAACTGATGCGCACCGGCAAGATCGATAAGGCGCCGGTGTACCTCGACGGCATGATCTTTGAGGCCACCGCCATCCATACCGCTTACCCGGAATACCTCAACTCCCAGCTCCGCACCCAGATATTCCAGATGGGGCAGAACCCGTTCCTGTCCGACATATTCAAGCGCGTCGATTCCCAGGACATGAGGGAGAAGATCTGTAATGACCCGGAATCCTGCATCGTGCTGGCCACCGGAGGCATGGTCAACGGAGGGCCGGTGCTCGAGTACATCAAATGCTGGGCCCACGAGCCGACCAATTCCATGGTCTTCGTGGGTTATCAGGCGGAGGGGACGATGGGACGCAAGATCCAGAAGGGGGTCTCCGAGCTGAACATGATGGAGAAGGGCAAGCCCATCCAGGTCAGCTTCAAGATGGGTACCGAGACTGTGGACGGGTTCTCGGGCCACTCGGACCGGCGCCAGCTCATCAACTACATCGCCACCCTGGAACCGAAGCCGGAGCGCATCATCATCTGCCACGGCGAGGAGCACAAGTGCATCGACCTGGCCTCTGCCATCTATAAGAAGTTCGGCATCGAGACCAGGGCCCCGATGAACCTGGAGACCATCCGGGTGAAGTGACCGGATAACATGTGCGTTATCACCATCAGGCCTGGGACCGAGGAGGACTGGGACCTTGTCGAGGAAGGTCTCATCCAGGGTTCGCTTTTAACGGAAAGGCCTGAGCGCCGATCGGATATCTCCCACGCTGCACTGAGGGAGCAAGCGAGGAAGACCATCGATAAGTTCCATATCAATGCCAAAGGCCCAGAGGCGACCTTCGTCGCCGAGGTCGATGGAGTTCGGGCTGGGTTCGTCTGGGTGACGACGGAGATAAGCCTCGGCAACGGGGATCTCTGCGGATGGGTCTTGGAGATTTATGTCCTGCCCGAACATCGGAGGAAGGGCATCGGTGCCAAGCTAATGTCCGAAGCCGAGAGATGGACCAAGGCCAGTAATGCAAATTCCCTATGGATCAACGCCGGTGCGAACAATATAGCCGCGATCGCATTGTACGAGCACATGGGATTTGATATCGAGACCGTTCACATGAGCAAGCGGTTCTGATCCTCGCTACCGTTGCTTGATGGATTCATCCATATCGCTTCAGCTGCTCCAGGAATTCCTTGGCCTGCACGAACCCCTTCTCCCAGAAGTCCGCCTTCGTGATGTCAAATCCCATCAGTTGCCCCAGCTCAGCGGCCGATAGGCTCGACCCGGCGGCCAGCAGTTGGTTCATCCGGGGCACGAACGCCTCCCCCTGCTCCTTGTATAGACGGTAGAGGGCGAAGACGAACAGCTGGGCGAAGATGTAGGGATAGTTGTAGAAGCGCAGTCCGGCCATGAAGTGATGCGGTATGCGGGCCCAGTCCATGCGCGTCTCCGCCATGTCCTCCATGTCGCCATGGTAGATGGTGTCCTTGGCCTCGGTCCAGAGACGACTGAGGGTGGCGGCGTCCGGGCTCTCCCCATTCTTGAACACCCCGTAAACGCTCTCCTCGAAATGGTAACGGATGGAGACCATGGACACGATGTAGCAGAACATGTCCATCAGCCCGATCAGAACCGAGCGCCTCTCCTCGTCGTCCTTGGCCTGGCGCAGCATCTCCTCGGCCAGGAGGAGCTCGCCGAATATGCTCCCGCACTCGGCCACGCAATAGGATGCCAGTGCGTTCGTGGGGGTTTGGTTGCGGCTGACCAAGTAGGCGTGGATGGCGTGCCCCATCTCATGGGCCTGGGTGTTGACATCGTTGCGGCGCCCGTTGAAGCTCTGCAGGATATATGCGGTCCGGCCCGCCATCCAGTCTGAGCAGAAGGCTCCGGCGCGCTTGCCCTTGCGCACCTCGCCGTCGATGTGCCTCCGGGCGAACATCTCGTCGGCCCAGGCGGCCCATTGGGGGTCGAAGGACCGGTAGGCGGAGACCACGAGCGAGCGGGACTCTTGCCAGGTATAGTTCCGATCCTCCCCCCGCGGCACCGGCGCCAATATGTCCCAAAGCGCCAGCCGGTCCAAGCCCATGAGCTTGGCCTTGAGGCGGTAGAACTCGATGAACAGGTCGCTGTGCTTTTGCACCGTGGCCATCAAGGTCTTGATGGTGCCCTCCTCGACATCGTTTACGAGGAGGCTGGAGTCAAGCGGGGAGCCATAACCGCGCAGGGAGCACATCTCCAGATGGTCGTTCCAGATGGAGCGGAGCGCTTCCGTGTATAGAAGCTCGTCCGTCGCCAGGGCGGTGCCGATGGCCTGGTATGCGGAGCGACGGTATTGTCTGTCTGGGTCGGAAGGGAACGATGCTATCTCGCCATAGGCCATGGTGCGTTCCTCCCCACCCTTGGTCACCTTGAACGACCGTGAACTGAGCCAGGTGCTCTGCAGTTTGGACCAGTTGACGATGCCGTTCTTGTCCTTGGCCATGATGACCTTCTCCTCCGCCTCGGAGAGCAGATGGGGGGCGGAGCGGAGCTGCCTCTCCAGGTAGTGGCGGTAGAGCTTCAATGAAGGGTCGTGGACCATTTCGGGCCGGGCCTTTAGAAGCTGGCCCAGCTCAACGTCCATGAACGCCAGGCTCTGTCCCATCTTGGTGCGGGCAGAGACCATAGCCGAATACAACTGGTTCGATGTCGGATCGGCGGTGTTGGCGGCGAAGGACAGGGCGCAGTACATGGTGACGCCCTCATGCTCATCTTGCATGGCATCATAGCGCTCCAGCATCCCCTTGATGCCCTCGGGGCCAAGTGTGGCGATGCGGCCTCGGTATCCGGTCGCGAAACGCTCCGCGTCCGCCACCGCTCGATCTAGATCGGCGGTCACGCTGCCGGTCTCGGTGCTCTTCACCAGCTCGCTCAGGTCCCAACGCATCTCTTCCATGGCACGGCCTCAGTCCGGGAACGGGGGCGGCCCATAATAATCCTGCCGATTCAAGGGTCTTCCAGACCGGGTATCTTGGTGTCTGTGCCTGGAGCGCCCAGGGCGCAGACCCGGCTGTCCGCCTTGTCCTTCAGTACCGTCATGCCCAGCTCCGCCCCCACCCGGGACCCGAACTCCAGGACGTCCTTGTGCGATGGCATGTTGTCCATGGACATCCTCGCCCGCGAACCTCCCACGAAGACGTACCCCTTCGGCTCGACGAACATCGGTTCGGCGATGGCGTCCAATCTGGCATAATCGCGTTCCCAGCCCATGTTCCAGTCCTTCACCAGGGTATGCCTGATCACCCGGCGGGTGTTCAACGAAGGGAATATCTCCAAAGTGCGCATGAGGCGCTCCCAGCCATCCGGGATGCGGGGCACGCAGACCCGACGGTAGACCTCCTCGTTCGGGGCGGCCACGGTCACATATATCTGGGTGGGCAGGTGGTCCATGGCCTCCAGCACCTCCGGGAACGTCCCGTTGGTGACCAGGAAGGTGGTCATGCCCCGGCGGTGGCACAGCGCGATGAAGTCGCTCAGATAGGGGTACATGGTCGGTTCACCGGCCAGTGATATGGCCACCTGCTTGGGGTCGCGGCTCTCGTCCCACATCTGGCGGGAGCAGCGCGGGTCGCCCTTGAAGCCAGTGACCAATTTCCTCTGGTGCTCGATGCATGAATCGAGCACGACCTCCGGCTCCTGCCATTTCGTGACCGTCGACTCGAAGCCGCGCACCCTCCAGCAGAACTGGCAATTGTGAGTGCAATCATTGACCGCCGGGGTCATCTGCAGGCAGCGGTGGGACCTGATGCCATAGAAGTCCTGTTTGTAGCAGGTGCGCCCACGCAGCATGGACTCCTTCATCCAGTGGCACAGCTTGACCGCCGCATGCTCGCCGCACAACCGATACTGCTGCTTTTCCAGTATGCCCCTCAGGTCCTGCTTCATCTCATCCTCAGAACTGGAACAAGGTCCTCTGCGTGCCTTTGTCCGCTTCGGAGGGCTTCTCCTCCTTCGGTGCCGGAGGTGGTGCCTCTTCAACCTTCGGCGCGGGGGTCGTCTCCACCTTCTTCTTGCGCCCCTTCCTCTCTGGCTTCGTCGGCGGCTCTGGTTCGTCAATCCGCTCTACGGGAGGGGCGGAACGGCCCCGCTCCCTGACCATATGCATCTCCGCCATGAGCTGCTTCACCGCCGGAGCGTCCACCTTCTGCTCCAGGATGAAGGCCATCTCCTCCTGCTCCAGTGCCAGGCGCAACGCCATGCTGGAACGGAATTCCTGGTTCTGTTTGAAGAGCTCGCGGAAGTATGGTAGGATCTGCTCTATCGTGTCCTTCATGGAGCTGTGACACTCGGCGCCGATCTTATGCGCCACCGCTGCCTTTACCCCCCTCGCCTCCTTCGATCGAGAAAGGCGCAGCAACATCATCGGGAAACGGTACTGGACATAACCACGGTAGGGCTTGGCCTTGGCCAGGGTCACGCCATAGCTCATGTGCATGTTGGCATACCCCCAGAAGCCGTAGTATTGGCGCCGTTTCACCCGGGACATGAAGATATCGGCGCGGGAGAGCGAATCGTAGGCTCGGTCCAGGTCCCCTGACTCCTTGTAAACGAGAGGCACGTTCTCGTCCAGCCACTTCATGATATAATCCGGGTCCTCGTCCGCCTCCATCATGGTCTGCCGCGCCTTGCGGGGGTTGATCCCGCCCAGGACATCGGCCATGAGCTCGTACATCGATTTCCGGGAGAGGCGGTCCCCCAGTCCCAAGAGGTCGTGCTCCTCCACCCGGTCATGGCCCAAGGCCACCGCCTGCAGGTCGCGTATGGCAGCCCGCATGTCCCCATTGGAGCGCTCGGCGATGGAGTCGAACACCTTCTCGTCCACGCTCACCCCTTGGTCCATGGCTATGTGCTTGAGGGCGGTCTTGACGGTGGGCGTCTGCAATCGGGACAGTTTGATCTGGAGAGTCTCCGATTTGATGGCCGAGCTGCGACGGCTCAGCTCATAGAAGTCGTTGACGATGAGAATGACCGGCTGCCTGGTGCTCCGGATCAGCTCCGCCATGGCGGGAATGCCGCCCGCATCCTCCCGGCCAAAGACATTGTCCGCCTCGTCCAGCACGATGAGCTTGCGGCGGCCTTCCTTGCTGGACAGGAACTCGCCGGCGTCGTTGAACGTGTCCGATAGCGCCCCGCGCAGGGCCACGCGCCTGATGGCCTCGGCATTGCGCTGGTCCGAGGCGTTCATCTCCACCAGCCCCCAGGAGAACTCCTTGGCGAGCGCCTGGGCCATGCTGGTCTTGCCGATGCCGGGCGGTCCGATCAAGACGATGGCCCGCTCCTTCGGCTGACCCGCCTCCCAGGCGAGGGCCCACTGCCTCATCTGCGCCACGGCCTTGGGGTTGCCCAGCACCTCCTTGAGGTTGCTCGGTCGGTAAAGCTCGGTCCAATCATCGTGCATGGCTGGGCCACTCTATGTCAAGTCACAATAAATAATTGACCGGTGGAAGCGGCGAAAGTAAAGAAAAGTAAAGGGAAGGGGTTTGGATCTTCGCTAACCGCGACGCCGTAACAACAGCACCACCACAGCCACGACGACCACTCCCACGATGGCGGCGATGATTATCATGGTGTAGTCGATGGAATCCCCACCGCCCTCGCCCTGCGGGGTGGCGGAGACCTGGTTGGAAGAAGGACTTGCCCCTTCGGTGTTGATGGCCTTCACCGTATAATAGTAGGGTATGTCGTTGACCAGACCAGTGTCGTTGTACATCGTCCCGGTGACGGTCAGGTACGGCCTGACGGTGCTCTCCGAGTTACCCCGCGAGATGAGGTACGTGGTGACCGGCGCCCCACCAGTGGTGGTCGGCGCGCTCCAGGAGAGCTGCACGAACGAATCCCCGGTCAGCACACTGAGCGAGAGGGGGGCGCTCGGCACTATCACCATGGTGGCCAGCTTGAGACTCTGGTTGGTGCTGTCATAATAGACCACGTGCACCCTTCCCGAGCTGTCAGAGTCGGCGCTCACCTTTCCAGTGATGGCATCGTAATCCAAGGTCCCGTTGCTCCAAAGTCCGTAGTAGAAGTTGGATACACCCAAGGTACTTGGTCGGGCCTCATTGATGAAGGCCACATGAGGCGCACCGGTGGAGTCGAAGGCCAGAGCGTTGGAGTAACCCGGACCGGCAGTATCCTTCGGCATGACCCACTGATACTTCCAGTTGCCAGTGGTACCCCAGGCCAGACGGATGCCGTTCTCACCGGCATCTTGCACATAGTAGCTGATGAAGATCTGGCTGTTGGCATTCACGCCGATGGAGGCGCTCACGCCGCAGGGGAATGCGTTGTCCACTACTGCCAGGTTCCAGTTCGTGCCATCATACTTGCCGTAATTGAGCTGTTTGTCGTTGAAGTATGCCAGATGCAGGTTCCCGTCCGCGGTCATGGTCATGTCCAGGCCGGGATCGACCTTGTTGGTGTCCACCAAGAGGTTGATGATCCAGGAACCGGACTTGCGCACGGCCCATTTCAGGTTGTCCGCCCCGTCATCGGAATATACCACATAGATGTCCTCGTCGATCGACGCTATGGCACTGTACTTGCCGACATTATTACTGGAATCGACGGTGTCGTTGTACCACCCGCTTCCGAAGTTCCAAGCCAGTTTGAGCTGCTTCTTGGTGAAGTCATAGTAGCTGATGTAGATGGTGCCATTGTCAAGTATTGTTATTGATGGGTTCTGACCCACACCACCCACGTCCACCAGCGCGATGTTCCAAGTCCCGTTGTCGTCATTGCCATAGTAGAGACTGCCATTGGTCGGGTCGCTGAAGGCGACATGGCTGACACCACTGGAATCGACGGCCAAGGAGTTGTTCTCTCCCGCCCCTACCATGCTTGGCGCCAACGCCTCGATGTCCCAGGTGGCCTGCGAGTTGGTTATGTGGTTCAATAGGTTGTTGGTGCTGTCCACATAGACCACGTGCACCTTGGTGTAGTTGTCAACCCCGATGGCGTTCTTGATTCCCTGATTGCCGTTGGCGTCCAGGACCTCGTTCGTCCAGAGGCCGTTGAGGTTGGTGGCATACTTCAGGTCGTTGTGGGCAGCGGCGTAATAGCTGATGTGCACATTACCTAGGACGTCCGGCCGAATGCTCACACACTCGGAGATAACGGTGTCGGGATCAGGATAGGCATAGGTCCAGGCACCATTGGTCCATTTGGCATAACAGAGCATGGCGTTGGAGGCGTTAAAGTAGGCCACGTGAAGGTTGTCCTGCCAATCGGTGTGTGAGCTGCTAGCAACACCTACCGGGACGTTGTTTACCATCCCATAGGTCCAATCCCCATTCGACTTCATGGCGTATTTCAGCTTGTAGGAGCCCTTCTCCATATAGGTGATCACAGTCGTACCGTTGCTGAAGTAGGAGAGCGAGGTGCTGCCTGGGTTCATATCATCGACCACTTCGATGTTGGCGTTCCCTCCGATCAAGGAGAAGAACTTCAGCTTCTCGTTGGTGGAATCGTAATAGGAGACGGCTCCATTGCCGTTGCCGTCCGTGGCCACGGAGCAGTACTTGCCCACATCGCCATCGCTATCCAGGGTGCTGGTCTGCCAGGCACTCCCGGTGTCGGCTCTTGTGGCCAACTTTAGGTCGAGATTGTTGGAATCGTAATAGGCGATCACGACGTTCCCGTTCATCCCGATATCGATCGAGTTGTAAGAACCGGTGCCGGTCTGCCCATCGACCTCATAGCTCGTCCATAATTGTTGGTCGTTGGTCTCATACATCAGAGTGCTGGTCTTTCCCGAGTAATAGCTGACGTGCACATACCCGTTCGTATCGACGATCACCGAGACGCTCTGACGCACCTCTGAGGTGCTGTCCAAAGTCTCTTTCAACCAGGAGACCGACCGCCCTTCCTCGACTCCTGCCGCGTTCGCTGGAACCGCGATCAGGAGCAGAGTGGGCAAGAGGATCGCCAAGGTTAGAACTACCGCTGAGTGCTTAGCTTGCATAGCATCCCTTCGACTTGTGGGTGATATTTTTTTCTGGCTATATTTATCTTTCCGAGCCCAATGAAATCTGGCTTGAGCTTCATATGCATGTTTTCCAGTTGTAGGGGCTAAAAAACGACCTTAGCAACCATTTTCTACCTATGAATTGGAATAATAAGAACGGTGATGATTTGCACAAGATCTCAAGGATATTGGTCTGCGTCGATGGCTCGCCCAACTCGTTGCGGGCGGCGGAGATGGCTGGCGACCTAGCAAGGTTATATTCTGCGAAGGTCGACCTTTTGTTCGTGGTGGGTCCGGCGGAACATACCATGCTCGGCGGGAAGGAGGTTTGGAGCGGGGAAGGGGAGAACATCGGCGATGTCGAGCTTAACCCTGCGATTGAGATGGTGAAGAAGGCCGGGGTGGAAGTGACCCACGATGTGGACTTTGGGCACCCGGTGGAGAAGATATTGGAGCGCTCCGAGGGAGTCGACCTAGTCATCCTGGGGACGAGAGGCATGAGCGCCAAGAAGATGGTTTCCTGGGGGAGCGTCTCCATGCGGGTCTCCCAGATGTCCAAGGTGCCAGTGCTTGTCGTTCCATAAGCCCTTCAATAATGATTAAACGCTTCCCGATCCTTTTCCCTTTTTAGATGAGCTCCGCGGTACTCTTGGACTTTGATGGCACGATCACAATGCGGGACAGCTCCGAGCTTGTGCTTAGAAGGTTCGCGGATGAGCGCTGGCTCATTTATGACGATATGATGGACCGAGGGGAGATAGGTCTGGAGGACTGCATGAGGCTACAGTTCGCACTTGTCCATGAACGGCCTGAATCAATTATCGCATACCTAGAGAATAATGTCGAAGCGAGAGTGGGCCTGAGCCACTTCCTTGATATCGTGGGTAAAGGGGGAGGGGACATCAGCATTGTGTCCGCGGGATTGGACTTTTTCATAGAACACTTCATGAAAACGAACTTCGGGGAGTTCGAACTGAAAAAGACGACGGGTAAGGCGGTCTGGAACGATGGTGCCATTCGCTTCACGTTCCCTTCCATAAAGAATCTTGATGCATTGGATTTCAAACAGGATGCTGTGCTTGAGGCAAGAAAGAGCCATGACCGGGTCCTCTACATCGGGGACGGATCGTCCGATTACAACGCCGCTAGAGCTTCCGATCACATCTATGCGGTAAAGGGATCGAAATTGGCTGCGATGTGCTCAAAAGAATCGTTGCCTCACAGTTCTTTTTCGGCATTTTCGGAGTTGGAAGATGATGTCCGTAAATATTTATTCTAACTTATTAATTATTATATTACAAATATAAATGTTCGATGAAATCCATTAAATTAGTTAAGTTGTTATCGTTATTAAATATATTAATTAAATATTTAATAAAAAGTTATCGTTATGACCGTCTTTGAAGAAACAATGATATCGTCATGTTTTAGAATAATGTATATTTTTTAAGATATTTTCAATATTAACTACTTTTTTTATAATAACAGCTAAAACTAAGAATATGTCCACAATTTTCTATCGATCTAAGACCAACTGACCTCCGATCTATATCTCTCTTGACTGATTTCGGTTAGAAATCGCCTTATTCTTAATAAGTATTAATTTATTATATATAATATTGAAATTAGCTAAAATAATAATAATATTTTATTTAATGACGACACTCAAAACCCAACATGTATTCTTTAAAAACCCGGTACTGTCCAAATTCAGATGAAGCCCTATAGATCTTCACGGAATCACAGATGAAACTGGTCGGTGACTTGAACTTGCCCTTGGCACTTTCGACCACCGACCCAACATCAGCGATCCCTTGCTCAGGCATAGATTGGCTCAAGGTCAGATGGGGGACGAAGCCTTCCATTTCATGAAAATTCACGATCTCCTCCGGGGAGGGGCAGATGGCATGAACGAAGGACCGGTGTAACTCGACCAGACCAGGTGAGTCCACCTTGAGATAAACTACATCATCCCCAAAATGGTCCACTTCGCTGACCACCACGGGAAAAGGGCGTGTGGCCACACTTATCGTCCATATCTTATTCAGCCAAGTCGGTGGATCGATCAGTCCAGACGGCGCCTTGACCGTGACGTGCGGCTCCACCAGGGCGCAAGCCTTGCTCAATTGGAAGGTCAGCACTTGGGAATAGAGAGGGTCGGGTGGCGATATCCCTATGAAGTATCGGTAGCCCATGTCCTCACCTGAAGTTCATTCCTATCCCTTCAATTATTGGTCGTTCCTTGGACGACCCCTTAGAAGGTCAGAATCGGATCTCTGAACCGATCAGATCATTCGAAGGCGATTCAACTTGAATCTTTCTCGGTGATGCTCGGTTCTATGATCGAGCGTCTATCATGGTCGACGTGCTCTTCGTAAATGTCGCAGAGCTCTGTGAGGAACTGCTCGTAGGTCTTACGGAATTTGAGACGGTATAACCTATCTCGGAGTTCTGTGCTCACTTGCAGACTTGTCTTCCTCTCTTCTACTTGCATCCCCTTCACTTCCATAGTTTCTATAATTTTATATTAATTATTATAATTTATATCTTTATGATTATTATTAATTATATATTTTATGATTATACTATTACTATTAATTTAATCTATAATTATGTATTAGTTATTGGTAATAATAGATTCAATAGAAATTATAGAATGTTGTATAGAAATATCCATTTTAGTAAACGACGGTCTCCCGAATATCAATTGAAAGGAGGTCTTTTTGATGAAAATATCCCGGACTTTTAGCGAAAAAGGGGGATCCGTACATTTAACGGCTCTAACCCCTACATTTCCTGTGGAGATATCACGATAGTTAAAGTAACCATTGTTAATCTTCTTATAACAATTGATAATACTTATTTCACCTAAGGGAGAGGGGTTCTCCCGATCGAGCTCAATCCCGTTAGGTATCTCTCCCTTCGTGCGGAGTAACCCCCATCGTTCTTGCCGAACGGTACGTACTCGCCCACTTTCCAACCTTGCGATGCTAGCTCCACCTTGGTCCTGTCCGCCAAGCCCATCAAGAAATCAAGTTCATAGTGAGGATTGGGGGTCTCGACCCTTTCCCTGAACCATCTCAAGATGTCGGGGTCATGTGTCCCGATGCAGAAAGGCCGGTCGCGATATATCTGCGACTGAGCTAACGCCTCCATGCGGGTCTGTGTGTCGGAAAAATCACCACTGTCTCCGATGTACGCCCCCTTGACCAGCCTTACCCTGACTCCAGCCTCGTTCATGAGGGCCAGATCGGTCCTGGTGCGGTCGAGGTATGCCTGTAAGGCCACGGTTATCGACCCGCATTCTATCTGACAGTCCTGGGCAAGGTCCAATATTTGATCGATAGTTGCCCTTCCTTCCATGTCGATCTCGAACCCGATCCCAGAGTCGTTCGCGATTCCGCATATGATCTGGGCGTTCTCGACGCAGATCTCGGGGTCGAACATAGACGCCAAGGTGGAGGGTTTTATGGATATCGAGGCATAAAGTCCATTGTCCCATATGGCCCTAAGGCAATCCAGATAGGCTTCCACGGAGGATTGCGCCTGGGAACGGTCCGATGCCGGTTCGGCCAGAACATCAAATATGCAATGGATCTCCTGATCGTTCCGCTTCTTGCACCAGGAGACCGCCGCCTTGCTGTTTGGAAGGTACCACTTATTGTCAACGTTCATTTATGTCAACTCAAAGGTCGCTCTTCGCCTCTATGCGGCCAGATTCGATGGCTTCTATTAGAGCTTCGTGGTCCTTGATCGTCTGCTGGCAATAATCCTTGGCGAAATCGGCCAACGCATAATCCATGGTGTTACCTTTCCCGAGATAGCCAGCGATTATTGCTGGGTCTCCAGATCTTGCATGTGACTTGGCAAGGGTCCAACCGCATGTGGTAACGTACGCTTCGGCAATCTCATATGGTTGATTCTCAATTACAGCGCTAAACTTCATGTCCTTCAGCTGCCTAACATAATAGTCTCGATCTCGAAGTTTTGTCCAACCAAGAAGGACATCGCTTGCTGATTGCATGATCTTTTGTCCAACGACAACTCTCTGCCCGTTGTTCTCATATGCGCTCTTTTCCACATATGGCTCAATGACCGAGTTCCTCGCTTCCTTGATCTGAAGGATTAGGTTGTCATTCTCGGACGCTGAAAGCAATAATACCGCGCACCTGGTCCCGACACTTCCCACCCCAACGACCTTCAACGCTAGATCCTGTAATTTATAACGATCTAGAAGTACACGTTTTTCATGGGGCATGAATTCCCGATACTGTTCTAAGGTTTGGATCATAGTATCGATAATTTTCTTGTCCTTGATATGGACCAGAAGAGGTGGTTCTTCGAGGAAGCGTTTTTTACCATCAACCTCTTCGGTCAATTTTGGAAACAGATATTTGCTCACCCTCTGTCTGGCAATTTCGTCCGCTATTTTAACCCGCTTTTGAACAACTCCGGATTGAAATGCATCGAGTAGAACTTTGATATCGAACTGCAGATACCAGATGTCAAGGGCGGACATGCCTGCCCCGCGGCGCATGGCATATCTATAAGCTTGGACACATTTTATTGTGAGCGTGTAAGCATCCTTGGCGGACATGCCGCTAACTTTATAGGCTACATATACCGAGGCTGCCAATCGCTTGAGGTCCCATTC
Source organism: Methanomassiliicoccaceae archaeon (assembly GCA_016919625.1). Taxonomy (GTDB): domain Archaea; phylum Thermoplasmatota; class Thermoplasmata; order Methanomassiliicoccales; family UBA472; genus JACXTP01. The sequence continues at coordinate 4,721 of JACXTP010000069.1, read as the reverse complement.
CCAAGGACCTGGAATGGTCTCGTCGAAATCGTTCACATCGAATATCAAGTTCCTCTCTGGCGTGGCGAAAAGCCCGAAATTGCTGAGATGGCAGTCGCCACATATCTGAACCGTATGACCCATGTTCGGAGTGAAGGAAAGATCGGATGCCATTACTGACGCCGATCCCCTAAGGAATGTGAATGGTGACAATGCCATCCGACCATGGCGGATCGGTATCAGGTCCTCGATCCTACCAGCGTTGGATTCTATGAGTATATCGATTGGATCGCGGCGATTCGAAGGGGCATACCATTTAGCATGCGATTCCCTTGGTACCGATTCGCGCAGGTTTTTCCCAAAATCGAGTCTTTTTTCTATAGATTCAGTTATCTCTGACTCGTACTTAGGGACCTTGAGAATCGAACCCTCAAGCTCATATCCTTTCTTTGCCATTCAGCCTCCCCCTAACTGTGCCATATTTGATGTTTCCAATATGTTAATCTTTTTGATGAGTTAAAAAAATGGCTATGGCTATGATCTCATGATAATATTAATAAGTTTAATAGAATTATAAAAAAAAGGGGGGAAAGGGTTTAGCGTGAATACTCTCTCGCTCAGGCCTTGATCAGGAGCGGCAGCACTGGCTTTCCCTTTATGGTAAGCATTGTGACCGCCATTCCGATGTATAGTGCCAATAGCGAGGTAAGGATCATGAACACGCCCATCATCATCTCATAGGTGTCTCCCATCTGGTCCTGCCACCATAGGGCGACCATGAAGAAACCGATGCCCGCGATGAATAGTAGTATGGGCAGTAGCTTCACCGGCTGTAGCCAGGAAACCACACCGAACACGATCAATAACAATCCAACGAACCCGACGGCGAAGGTGCCTGGATATGTGTCACCGACGAAAACATCCCCGGGGATCCCAGACAATCCCTGGCCGAATGCAATGAAGAACAGGCCGAGCACGCCAAAAATTGCGCTACCCAGTGCGTTCTCATTGAAGAAGGCCACGACCGCCACAATCAACAGTCCGATACCGACCCAGTTGCTTATCGTGAAGACCGCCGTGAAGTTCGGGAAGTTGATCTGATCGAAACCTATCATCGCCACCATGAAGGCGATCCAGCTGATCAGGAAACATCCGAGGGCGTCGGCCATCGCGAGCTTTACATGTATTGTTCTCTCATCTGCCATTTGCTCTCTCTCCTCTATACTTATATCAATGGAGGATGTGATCGGCAAAGCCTTCGGTCGTAAGATTATGAAATCGAACGATCGAAGGCCAGCGAACAGACCCTCATTTGTCCCCCTTAACTGTCAAATCGTTTCAAGGAATGCGAGACGCATTCTTATCGAGCTATCGCCATCACGAGGATATAAAAAGATTATCTGTTTTGATTAAATTAACCCTTGTTAAGGATAATAAGGTCCTATAATTATTTAATACTATATATTTATATAATGTTAATTAGAAATTAATATATAATATCATTTGTTACAGGCAATTACGGTACGATTGATATGCCAGTATATTATTTTATTGTTAAATAATAAAATGTTTATATTTGTGTAGAATAAAGAATAAAAATAATATTTTACTTTTATCTCAAATATTTCGGTAGTAACCAAAGATCTTGTAACACTTGCCCTAGTTTGGTCAAAGGTCGAGACCTTCATTGATTTGCGTGGGCTGAGACCTGTCTTACTGAGACTGGTCTTGGGTCTTCCTTGAGCCGCAAGAACTGTTTCCCCTTGGAACGCCTGGTCCGAGAAGCCATTCTGGCCTGAACCTGGTTGAATTCCTCCACATCGATAATGGCTTCGTGGTCTGACGGGAGGATCAGGCCGTCCCATCGGAGATATCCAGCATACACCGGGTTGTGGAGCATCCTTCCGATCGACCATATCGTCCATTCCTTACCCCTACGCGTTGCGATGGATTCCTGGTTAAGGGTCTTGGCGATCTGTATGGCCGTATCGCCAGAAAGATAGTGGGCAAAGACGCTCTGGACGACCGTTCGTTCGGCCTCCATTACGATCAAGCTCTCACCGTCCATATGGTAGCCGAAGGGCGGGTTGAAGCCGAGCATTCCATCCATGGACTCGGCCTTCTGCCTCATGCCCATATACGTCCTCTCCCCGATCTGCTCGCTCTCCAGTTGGGCGATGCGCTGGATGATGTCCACGACGAACCTGCCAACGGCATTGGATGTGTCCAGCGACTCGTTCATGCTGGTGAACTTCTTCCCCCACTTCTCCAAGGACTCCATCATGATCATGAAGTTCTTGCTGTTGCGGTGGATACGGTCCATCTTCATTACCAGCATAATATCCCAACGGTCCTTCTCCTCGAGCATGCGTTGATAGGCAGGCCTCCGGGTGTTGCGGCCCGAGTGCCCTTCATCCTGGTAAAGATCCGTGATGTCCCATCCTTGGGCCTCGCAATAAGCGATAAGGCGCTCCTTTTGGGCGCCTAAGGAGAACCCTTCCCTCGCTTGGTCCTCGGTGGAGACACGAGTGTATATAGCAACCCTAGGCATCGGCTACACCTCCCTCCGATCGGACCCTTCCGGACCTGGTCTGGTCGGTTTGGCGTCGACGGACACCCAATAACCGCTGCGCTTCCGTGAAAACACCGATTTCAATGATGGCTGGATGGGCTCTTTGCTGCTCGATGCCGTCCCACACCAGGGTACCGCAGTAGATGGGGTTGGTCAGGACATTGAGGACCGTTGCCTTCTCCCAGACCCTACCCTTCTTCGTCGATATTCCGTCCCCATTGAGACCACGTGCGATGTCCATCAGAGACGACCCATCCAGGTACCTACTGTATATGTGCTCGACCACGACCGCCTCAGCCTCGTCCAACACCAGATGGCCATCGCTGAAACCATATCCATATGGTTCAGGGAACCCGTTGTGTCCTTTGCCTTTCTTGGCCTTCTGGGCCATGCCCATCTTGACCCTTTCCCCAATCTGCTCGCTCTCCAGCTGAGCGATGCGCTGTATTATGTCCATGACGAACCGACCGATGGCGGTGGTGGTATCGAAGGACTCCTGCATCGAATTGAACTCCTTGTTCCTCTCCTTGAGGAGGTCCATCATGTTCGTGAAGTTCCTGCTGTTGCGGTGGATACGGTCCATCTTTAAGACCACGAGTACATCCCAGGTTTCGATCTCGGACATCATTCGTTGGTATGCTGGCCTCTCTATCTTCCTTCCACTGAAACCTTCATCGACATACTCATTGGCCAGAGCCCAGCCTCGCGCCTTGCAATATGCGTTCAGTCTCTTGAGCTGAGCGGCAATGCTGAAACCCTCCTTCGCTTGGTCGTCGGTGGAGACCCTTGCGTAGATTGCCGCGCGCATTTTGTGTCCCATCCTTTTTTGTCTGTTGAATGGCAGACGAAATAAGGAAAATCGTCTGACATAAATGGATTTGTTAGATATATTATCCCTTCTATCGTCCTAACTAGTACTTAATTTATTTAAGCTATTATCGATATTTACTAAAAATTGTTATGTTAATATCAGAATCAACGAATCGTGCTCATATTGCTAAATAATATATTATATCAACATATATTTTTTTAATCTGTATCGATAATAGTTAAATTATTCTATGAATATAGTGATTGACTCTGGAATGTGAGTGTTATATAGTAGGTGGCTTTTCATAAAACGAATGGCGACTAGTGAGGAAATGATCGAGGCCAGGGTCGCAGAGCTCCGACTGGAGTTCGGGGGCATGGTCGACGATGCGAGACTTCGCCGGATCGCCCAAATGGAGTGTGGCCAGAAGATGGCAGAGATTAAAAAGATTTCAGATCTGAAGGACCGTGAGGAGATCACCGTAGACGTGACCGTGACGAAGATTTTCGACACAAGACAGTTCAACAAGAAAGATGGCTCACCGGGTAAGGTTCGCAACCTGAAGGTAAAGGATGACACTGGGGAATGCCGTATCGCCCTTTGGGATGCGGATGTGGACCTTGTCGAGTCTTTGGGAATAGAGGATGGGTCCGTGCTCCAATGCCAAGATTGTTTTATCAAACAGACCCAATTTGGCGTGGACATAACCAAAGGAAGGAAGGGGCAGATAGTTAAGTTATAATAATAATGATACTATCGTAAACACCTTAACTAATTTAACATAATTATATTAATATAATAATGTATGAAAATATTTATTTGAACCAGTGCTCTCTAGGCCTACATGACCGGTTGTGGATGATTGCTTTCTTTTTCAGGAACATGGTCAGTCGGTCCTGTGCGCTGGCAAGTCCGCTCGATTTCCATCCTTGGAAATATTCGCCGCAATTGAAGGTTCGGCAGCATTCATTTATCCAGACCGTCCCTGCCTCCAGTCCCGAGGCGATATCGCGCGCCCTGGATAGATCCTGTGACCAAACCGTCGCCCCCAATCCATAACAGGAGTCGTTTGCCCGCTTTAGGGCCTCGGCCTCGTCCTCGACAACTATTATGGGACACACTGGACCGAATATCTCCTCATCAAAGCGGACGTCATTGCCGTATCGGACCAACAACACCGTCGGTTCGAAATAGAATCCAGACCCTTCGATGGGCTTACCACCGGCTAGAAGTTCCGCCCCTCTCGCTACCGCATCGTTGACCTGTTCATGCACCTTTTTTCGCGCTTCCGCCGAGATTAAAGGCCCAATGCTCTGTTTGACATCCAAACCCTGTACAATCTCCAATATACCCGCCACC